>CAJOQU010000089.1 GCA_905236975.1 uncultured Clostridia bacterium | reverse complement strand
GTGGAGATAAGCGGGATCGAACCGCTGACCTCTTGAATGCCATTCAAGCGCTCTCCCAGCTGAGCTATACCCCCGAAGACCTAATTATCTTACCATATCTCTTTCGGAATTTCAAGTCTTTTTTTTAAAAAAACAAAAATTTTTCAAAAGTGTGCGAAAAGGGGGAGAAAAACGCTGATAAAATTAAATTTTTATCACGGAAAATGAAGACGGCTCCGTCCATATGCAAACGGTCGCCCAGTATTTTGTGCGTTACGATGGCGCTAAAATTCTGGTTCGTGATCTTTCCACCGGGGGAATATCATGAATTGCAATAAAAACAAAGGGACGGTATACGGTTTATCAGCTTTGGTCGGTTTCGGCTTTCTTGCCTAACCGACCGAATTTTTTTGAAATTTTCGGCGGCAGAACGCTCATGACATTGCGGAAGTTGATGGCAAGGTACGGCCCGCCGCTGACCACGCCAGCCACAGCTATATTCAATAGCTGGATCATGCGGCTTGTCGAGTGGATGGGCAGGATTTTGCGGAACAAGGCCAATACCACTATCAGCACAACGGCCGAAAGCAGAAAACGTGGCAGCGCGGCCAGTGTTTCATGGTATTGCAAGTGCATATAGCGGTTCAAATACATCAGGCTGATGATGTTCGACACAATGAACCCAAGCAGCGTAGCGGTGATCGCGCCGTAATAAGCCGGTAATTCAAGGCTTGAAAACAGGTGCATCAGCGGGACATCCAGCACCAAATTGATCGCAAGCCCGGTGACCACACTGAGATAGATCAGTTTGCGTTTGTTCAGGCTTTGCAGCAGGGAATTGATGACCATGTAAAGGCAATCTAAAATAGTGACCAAAATGCTGTATCGAATCACGGTGGCGCCGGTTTCGTTTGCGCCGTAAAAGAAGTTCCACATGCTGTTTGACATGCCGCTGATAAAGATCGCCATGGGAGCCACGATCAATAAAATGATTTTTAAACACTTGTTGAAATTTTCGTTCACGGCGGCGTGGTTGTTTTGTGTGTAATCTTTTACCATATTGGGGATCAGGCTGACGATCAACCCTGTGGAAACCGAGGTGATAATGGTGTTGAATTTCACGCCCCAGGTGGTGAACACACTGCTGACAAATTCGGTTTCGGTGGCGGAAAAGCCAAGCTTCGGCAGGGTACGCAGAACCAGCACCATGTCCACAAAAGTGTAAAAGGTGTTTGCCAGATTGATGACCACAAAGGGGATCAAATAGGTGATGAGCTTGCCGATAATTTCTTTGTCTGTTTCTTTTGATGTAATCGGTTTGCGGTCAAGACCGATCGACGCCTTGTTTTTATGCACCACCAGATTCAAATACAGGTACGAGGCACCCCCGCCGACCGCCGCCGCAAAAACCGAGATGCCCACGGCATAGCGAATCGGCAGATCAAGCACATACACACAAAAGGCACTGCCGGCCAAAATCATGATGATACGGGCGACCTGCTCAATGATTTGACTGATCGAGGGCTCCCGAATGTAGGTATGCCCCTGCAAATAACCGCGCTTGATGCTGAGCATGGGGATGATGAGCAGAGCAAACGAGATGGTACGAATCACAAACGCCACGTCTTGCGGGGTGTTGCCGCCCTCTAACTCGCCGATGATCAACCGGGCGAGTTGCGGCGCAAAGACAAAACAAATCAGGAAGGAAACGATCGAAAACACCCGGATGATGTTGGTGGCGATTTGGTACATCCTGATTTTTTTATCAACCATCTCAAGCGTGTGGTATTCACTGGTCAATTTACTGATGGCAAGGGGAATACCGGCCGTTGAAATAATAAGAAAAATATTGTAAATGTTATAGGCATAGCCGTAAAGCGTGCCGCCCTGCTCGCCGATGATCCTGTAAAAGGGAATAACATATAAAATGCCCAATATCTTGGTAAAGATAATACAAAAGGTGGCGATAAAGGCGCCCTCTAAAAAGTTGGATTTTTTCAGTTTCATTGCATGCCTCTTTTAAGGTCGATTCAGTCCGCAAAATAGACCTGATACCAAATCAGGAAAATATAAATGTTGTAAATTTTGCGGCCGTGGTTGGCTTTTTGGTGATAATGCTCCTCAAGCAGACGGTCAATGACCTGTTTATCAAAGAACTGTTCCACATATGGCTGGTCAAATTGCTCTTTGACAAGCCGGTAATACGGTTCCTCTAAAATCCATTTGGAAAAGGGAACCGGAAATCCTAACTTTCGCCGCTTTGACCATTCCTCGGGCATTTCTTCATCGGCAACCGAACGGAAAATCTCTTTGGTCTTTTTCTTGCGGATCAAATACTTGGTGGGGATTTTCCGGGCGACCTCCCACACCTCTTTATCCAAAAAGGGCACCCGCAGTTCTATGGAGTTGGCCATGGTCATTTTGTCGGCCTTTAGCAGAATATCCTGCGGCAGCCAAAAATGCATGTCGATATACATTTTTTTCAGCACGTTGTTTTCATGCTTGACCTTTTCGTAATAGGGGCGCAGTACATCGGTGGTGGTCATGTCGTCTTTCAGGCGATCAGCCAAAATCTTGTTGGCCTCCTCCTCATCCATCACCTGCGCATGGCCGAGGTAGCGCTCGCAAAACGGTTTGCTGTATTTGATCAGGGTGTTTTTTCCCGGGAAATGCGGCAATTTTTTGGCAACGCCGGCAATCGGTTTTTTGATGAACCCCGGCAGATTCATATAAATCTTGACCGGCAGTGGTTCTAAATACTCGTTGTAGCCGCCGAACATTTCGTCTGACCCTTCACCGGACAACACCACTTTTAACTCCTTGCTGGCAAGCTCGGATAAAAAGAGCAGGGGAACCGTGGAAAGGTTGGCGTGCGGTTCATCGGTATAGTACTGCACCTTAGGCAGATCGGCAAAGAAATCCTCTTTCGAAATATAGCGGCTGTAATTTTTCACCTGCATAAGGTCGGAAAAATCCTTTGCCATTTTGGTCTCGTCAAACCCGGCTACCGAAAACCCGACCGAAAAGGTCTTGTCCGGCTTGGCCACGCTGACCACATAGGAGGAATCCACCCCGCCGGATAAATAGGACCCGACCTCTACGTCCGATGTGATCTGATGATATTTGATAGAGTCGGCCAAAATATTTTTGATTTCCTGCCGATAGGTCTCATAGGGCTTTTTCTCTTTTTGGTAGTCGACCGTAAAATACTGTTTGATTGTAAATTCGCCGTTTTGTAAAGTGAAGAAATGCCCGGGCTTCAGCTTGAATACGTTTTTGAAAAAGGTCTCTTCAAATACGGAATATTGGAAGATCAAATACATTTTTAAGGATCGGTCATTGACCTCTTTTTGAAAGCGCGGGTGGGGCAGCATGCCCTTGATTTCAGAGGCAAACATGAATTCTTCGCCGTTTCGGTAATAATAAAACGGTTTGATGCCGAATTGATCGCGGCAGCCTACCAACTTTTTGGTGTTGCGGTCATAGATCACAAAAGCGAACATGCCGCGCAGGCGGGGGAACAGGTCTTCGCCGTATTCCTCAAAGCCGTGCAGAATGACTTCGGTATCGCTGTTGGTCTGAAACACGTGCCCTTTTTGCACAAGTTCTTCTTTTAATTCCCGGTAGTTGTAAATCTCACCGTTAAAAACAATGACCTTGCTTTTGTCTTCATTATAGATGGGTTGATCGCCGCCCGCAAGATCAATAATGGATAAACGGCGAAAACCCAACGCGATATCATCGTCACAGTAGTAACCCTCGCTGTCCGGTCCGCGATGAATGATCGCGTCGGCCATTTGCTTGACGATCGTCTGCTTTTCTTCGGTACTTTGGTTATTGACAAACCCAACAAATCCACACATTATATGACCTTCCAATAACTGTTTTGATATTCTTTGACATAGCGAAAACGCTTTTTCAGCAAATAAATTTTACGCATGAAATTTCGGTCTTCTTTGTAGCGCACCGGGTCAATGTGACCGTGCCAGAGCTTTTTGACCTCACGCTTGTAGTCCTCGTTCACAATGTAGCGCAGAGCGACCTTTTTCGGCACAAAGGAAAGCAACACCCGGTCGTTTAAAAAGCGGTATTCACGGACTTTACGGTCGATCAGATCCTCCGCCAGCACTTGCACCAAGTTTTCACCCAGGGCGGTTAAATAGTAGCTGCTGCGCCCCTGACGGGCATTGATTTCCAGTACTTTGAACTTTTGGTCACGCGGGTCGTATTTCAAATCAAACTCGGCAAAGCCGCTGTAACCGATCTCCTCCAAAAACTGTTTCATTTTGGCTTCGACCTCATGCGTATGCCCAAATTGATTATACCCGTTGATTAACACGGCGGCGTTGCCCACCATGTTGCGGCTGTGCTCCTGCAAGCCGATCTGCGCAAAGGAAAGCAGACGTACACGGTGAGAAGAATCGACATAAGCGACCGCGTCAAATAAATAACTGTCATCCCCCGGGATAAACTCCTGCACGATGAGGGTATCGGTATATCCGCCTGCCTTGATGAGGGAAATAACCCGATTAAGCTCGTCCTGCGAATCGACTTTATAGATTTTATTCTTTCCTTCAAAGGATAAATGATTGTATTGGATCACATTGCTGGGCTTGACAATGACCGGATAGGGCAGGGAAAAATCCACGGAATCTTGATTTTTGCAATCAAAATAACAGGTCACCGGCAGGTCAAGGCAGGAGTCCGCGTATTGCTTGTAAAATTCCTCTTTCATCATCAGCGAACGGGCGACAGCCGCATCCGGGTAATTAAAAACAAAACCCTGCTTTTGCAATCGTTCGCGATTGGCGGCAATCAGCTCGGCATAGCTTTCGTTAGAGCTGATCAACAGAATGGGCCGCCCGCTGTGCGTTTTGCGGTAATCGGCCAACGCTTTTAAAAACCCTTCTTCCTGCCAAATGGAAGGGTCGTAAGCAATATTTAAAATACTGGAATAGGTGGTATAGGGCAGGGGCGATTTTGCCAGTACATCGGCTTTTTTGCCGGTCAACTCGTGGTAACACCGCGCCATGTAGTAGGCGTTGGCATCGCTCCCGATGATCAAAATTTCGTAATTCATTTGTCGCCTCGATCACTGTTTTCGTTGTCATCGCTGTAAATGCGCGGCAAACGGTCATGGATGCCGGTCAGCAAGCGATAGGCGTTGGTGCCCAGTCGCTGCGCTGTTTCACGAACCGAAATATCCTGCCCGAAAATCTCCACCGGGTCGTAAAGCTGTACGGCGTCATCTACCTTGACCATGGTCATATCCATGCAGATATCGCCAATAATTTCATACGGTTTATGGTGGATACAGACGGTCTTCATACGCTTGTCCACCCCGTCGTAATAACCAATGGGCAGGGTTGCCACCGTCATGTCCTCGGGGGCGATATACGCGGCGCCGTACCCCACAAAGGAGCCGGCCTTGATGTGCCGCAGGCTGATCACCTCGGTATGCAGGGAAAAGGCGGTTTTCAGCGGCAGGTCGTTGGGTAGAATGGAATCGCTGATGTTCAGCCGCTTTAAAGTGAGCTTGCGTTTAAAGGCGCGCAAACCCGTGGGCTCCGGCAGGCTGTTGTTGAAACCGTACAGGCAGATGCCCAGCCGCACGCCGTTTGCAAACGGCGGTTTTTTGTGATGCACCAGCGTGATGGAACGATCGATATGCACAATGGGAAATTGCGACAGATCGACCCCCTGCACCAAACGCTCAAAAGCGGCGATCTGGTGGTCGTAGTATACGTCCCACACGCCGGAGGTGGCTAAGTGGGTATAAAGCCCTTCTATGATGATGCGGTCATTTTGGCGAAGCAATTCCAGGCATTCCAGCAATTCTTCGTTGGTGGTAAGCCCCAGGCGGCTCATGCCGGTATCCAGCTTGATATGCACCTTCAACGGCTTTGTGAGCTTGTATTGCGCAAGCTCACGGGCGGCCGCCACACTTTCGACCGTAGCGGTGATAGTATTTTCCAATACCTGCGGGTAATACAGGCTTTTTACCGGTTCCAAACACAAAATGGGGATTTCCGGCAGGGATCGGCGAATGGTCAGCGCTTCCTCCAAAAACGAAACCGCCAAATAATTGACGCCGCCCTCAATCAAAGCGGGGATCGCGCCGGTGCCGTGGCCGTAGACATTGCCCTTGACCACGCCGAAATAATAGGAATAATCCGGGTAGTATGCGCGAATCGCTTGCACATTCTTTTTTAAAATATCGGGTTCGACCTTAACAAACGTATTCCGAAACAAAAGATCACCCTTTTTCACATTGATACAGACTGATTTTACCATATTTTCCCCGGCTTATCAAGTATTTCTGCAAAAAGCGATTGTTTTTTATGAACAGACGCATATACTAATGGATACAAAGGAGGGGAAACATGGCAATCATTCCATGTGCGGAAAAATGCCGCTACCAAAAGGACGGCTACTGCGGACTGGAACAGTGCGCGGCGGTCAATTCGGCAGCGGGAGTTTGTCCATATTTTGTTGGGCGGTCAACCGATGTGACCGATCGCGTCGGACAGCCTTTTGACCCCGATCAACCGGATGGAATCGGGGCAGGCCGTGATTTGCTTTAAGCAGGCCGCGGGTAAAATGCAATCGGTAAAGCCCATTTTGGCGGCTTCGTAGACCCGTGCCTGCGCGCGCGGCACCGAGCGCAGCTCGCCCGACAGACCGACTTCGCCGAAAGCAACCAGCTTTTCGTTGATGGGAATATCTTTCAGACCCGACACCAGTGCCATCGCTACGGCAAGGTCGGCGGCGGGCTCGTCCAATCGAATGCCGCCGATGATGTTCAAATAGGTGTCTAAATTGGAAAAATAAAGCCCCAATCGCTTTTCTAAAACCGCCAACAGCAGGTTAAGGCGGTTGTAATCAAACCCCGCGGCGGTGCGTCTTGCGTTGCCGAAGCCGGTGGTGGTCACCAGCCCCTGCACCTCGGCTAAAATGGGGCGCGTGCCCTCGATCACACAGGTGATACAGTCGCCGGATACGTTGCTCAACCGACCGGACAGCATCATGGCGGAGGGGTTTTCGACCTCGGTAAGGCCGGTTTCGGTCATTTCAAACACGCCGATTTCATTGGTGGAACCAAAACGGTTTTTCATAGCGCGCAGAATGCGGTAGGACTGGTTGCGCTCCCCCTCAAAATAAAGCACGGTATCGACAATATGCTCCATGACCTTCGGCCCTGCAATATCTCCGCCCTTGTTGACATGCCCCACAATAAAAACGGGAATTTCCAGTGTTTTGCCGGTGCGCAGCAGCAAATTGGTGCATTCCCGCACCTGCACAATGCTGCCGGGGGAGGAGGACAACTCATGGTGCTGCATGGTCTGAATGGAATCGATCATCACAAGGTCGGGTTTGGCAGACTGTATGTACTCGCAAACGGCCTGCACATCGGTCTCGGTCATCAGGGAAAGGCTTTCGCTTTGTACGCCGATGCGTGTTGCGCGCATTTTGATCTGCATGGCGGATTCCTCGCCCGAAACATAAAGAATATGCAGTCGATCCTGCAAGGCGTTGCAGACCTGCAATAAAATGGTGGATTTGCCGATACCCGGATCACCGCTGAGCAGTACCACCGAGCCTTTCACAATGCCGCCGCCCAGCACCCGATCAAGTTCGGCAATGCCGGTCACATAACGCTGTTCATCGGCGGCATCGATCATGGAAAGGGTCAAAGCCTTTGCGGCACGGGCGGGGGAAGGTGCCGCTGTAAACGAGGCGCTTGCCGCCGTCCGCACATCCTCCACCATGGTGTTCCATTCACCGCAGCCGGCGCATTTGCCCATCCATTTCGGGGATTCAAAGCCGCACTCACTGCAAACAAATATGGTTTTTGCTTTTCCTGCCATTGTGATCGCTCCTATTTTGAATAATATTCAAGTATTCCGCAATAAATACAAAAGGCCATTTTTTTCTGATAATCTTCGTCCTTCAACTTAGTAAGCTCGGCGCTGTTGCTTAAAAAGCCGCATTCCACCAGCACAGCGGGAATGGCAGCATTGTATAACAAATAAGTACTGCTGGTCGCCTGCTTGTTGACCCGCTTGTTTTCGGGCTGCAATCGCTCGATGATGGAGGACTGAATCTCCTCCCCCAGCTTTTTTGAGCTTTCATGCCCGGCACCGTAAAACACCTGTGAACCCATGGCGGCTGAGGTGGTGAACTTGTTTAAATGAATGCTCACAAAAATTCCATCCGGATAATCGTTCATCAAATCCAACCGATTTTCAAGATCGCTTTTTTTGCGGGCGGAAATTTTATCGCTCTCAACGTCATCGGTCGAGACATCGTTTTCACGGGTCATCACAACCGAAATGCCGCTCTGCTTCAAAAAATCCTGCAAGGTCAGCGCGATTTTTAAATTGATATCTTTTTCTACCGTGCCGTCCGACGCGACGGCGCCGCCGTCAAACCCGCCATGTGAGGCGTGAGGGAATACTATATTTTTAAATTTTCCATTCGCTTCGGATTTCCCGCTTTTTTCCTTCTTCTTTTTTGGAAATGAAGATTCTGCCTATGAGTCGGAGAGGCGAACGTAAATATCCGCAATTTCTAAAGGCATGATTCCGACACTTCCTTTTTTTCAGAGTCGGAAGGTTCGCCCATCCATGCAACATCTTTATTATAATCGAAATGTACCCGCTTTTCAAGCTCTGCAATACAAAGACGGCGAACAATTTGGTTGATCTTTTGTTTTCTTTCTTCTTCGGTTTTGCTCATCCATTCATTCTGTACGGTGTATTCACCGAAAAAATCGCTCACCTTACCAAAACCCCCAAAAGAAATACGCTCCATACCATATTTATGCAAATTTTGTTCCGCTCATGTTTTACCACGATGTGCTGATAAGCATAAAAGGCAATATTGTCATGGTAAATCGGCAAAATAATCTATAGAATTTGGATGGGTGCTTTTATTATAATGATGACTGAAAAGAATATATTGGAGGTATTTGATAATGTACACAGCCGCAAAAGAACGCTATCAAGACATGGCCTATTACCATTGCGGAAAAAGCGGGTTAAAACTGCCCGCCGTTTCCCTTGGGTTTTGGCATAATTTCGGTGATACCGCCAACTTTGAAAACATGAAAAAAATGTGCTTTACCGCGTTTGACCACGGAATCACCCAGTTTGACCTTGCTAATAATTACGGCCCCGAGCCCGGCAGCGCCGAAAAGAATTTAGGGCGCATTTTAAAAGAAAATTTCACGGCTTATCGGGATGAGTTGATTATCACCACAAAAGCGGGCTTTGATATGTGGCCGGGGCCTTACGGCGACCTTGGCAGCAGAAAATATTTGCTGGCAAGTCTTGACCAAAGTTTAAAAAGGCTGGGGCTTGACTATGTGGATATTTTTTATCACCATCATATGGACCCGGAAACGCCGTTGGAGGAGACCATGGGTGCGCTGGCACAGGCGGTATTCAGCGGAAAGGCGCTTTATGCCG
>CAJOQU010000088.1 GCA_905236975.1 uncultured Clostridia bacterium | reverse complement strand
GGGCTGTGTGGTCAACGGCCCGGGAGAGGCGCGCGAGGCGGATATCGGCATTGCCGGCGGCGACGGCTGCGGCGTGCTGTTCAAAAAGGGCGAGATCGTCCGCAAAATCCCGGAAGACCGCTTGCTTGCCGAACTGGTGGCGGAAGTGGAACAAATGATAACGGAGAGGTAACACAGTGTCTAATCCCCTTTTTTCTGAACTTTTTGAAGGCTGTCTGGCGCCCGATTTGATGGCGCCTTTCGCCGACAGTGTGGTGGAACAGTGCGAGCTTGACTGTGAGGCGCGCACCTTGGCCTGTCGGCTGTCTTCCCATACATACCTAACCCGTGAACAGCGTTTGGGTCTGCAAAATGCCATGAAGGGCGCCCTGCGGCTGACTGCCTGCCGGGTAGACGCAACATTTGACCCGTCGGCCTTCAGCGCCGAGGCCTGCGCCGATTTAGCAGAGGAGTTAAAAACCAAAAACGCAGCCCTGAACGGCTATTTTAACGGGGCACAGTTCACCCTTTCCGAGGGGCGGGTGACCGTTACCCTGCAATACGGCGGGTATCAGACCATCGTAGATAACGGCTTTGAAAACGCCTTTTGCGCCTTGGCGCGGGAGCGATTCGGTGTGCAGGAGCTTACTTTAACTTTTGACGGCCAACTGGACGGGGTAGACATAGACTTGCCCAAACCCGACCCCGCTCCAAAACGAGAGTCTGCGCCCAAAAAGGCCGCCCCCGCAAAGGAGATCAAATTTGAAAAACGCACCGACCGGCCGGATAACGGACTGGTGTATTTGGATAATCCGCAGTATTTCTACGGCCGTCGCACCGATTTGCCGGTCAAAGCGATGATCGACGTCACCCCGGAGGACACAGAAATTTGCTGTTGGGGTGAGGTCTTTGCCAGCGAACTGCGTACCGTGAATACCAAACGGGGCGAAAGCAATATTCTCACCTTTTCGTTCAGCGACTCCACCAATTCGCTGACGGCTTCGCTGTTTATTGATCCCAGGCGGATTGGCGATGTGGCGCCCGTAAAAAACGGCGCGGTGCTGCTGGTGGCCGGAAGTTATGAGTTTGATAATTATAAAAAAGATTTTCTGCTAAAACCGCGTTCCATGGCGCTTTTGCAAAAATATACAGAAACAGACGAGCATGAGGGGCTCAAGCGGGTGGAACTGCACTGCCATACCAACATGTCGGCAAAGGATGCGGTTTCTTCAGCGGGGGATATCATCCGCCGCGCCTATAACTGGGGGCATAAGGCCATCGCCATTACCGACCACGGTGTGGTGCAGTCTTACCCGGCGGCGGCCGCCGCGGTGAAGGATATCCGCGAAAGCGGCGGAGACTTTAAAGTTATCTACGGGGTGGAATCCTATTTTGTGGATGATATCACCAACGATATTTCCGACCTTACCGCCAAACAGCTTTCGAAATTACGCTGTCACCAAATCATTTTGGTGAAAAACATGGTGGGGTTAAAAAATCTTTACAAATTGGTTTCCGAGGCGCATTTGCAGGATTTCAAAGGTCGCCCGTTGACCTTGCGCAGTAAGCTGGAACCCTTGCGTGAAGGGCTGATTTTAGGCAGCGCCTGCGAACAGGGGGAGTTGTACCGTGCCATTGTGGACGGTAAGCCGCACGAGGAGCTGCTGCGCATTGCAAGCTTTTACGATTATTTGGAGATTCAGCCCCTTGGCAACAACGCCTTTATGGTGCGGGAATCCAAACTGCCGGATAAAAAGGACAAAAAGACCGGCGAGACCATTCCCAACCGTTTTCGCAAGGTCACAAGCTTTGAGGTCATTCAAGATTTTAACCGCAAAGTGGTCGAGCTTGCAGATGAACTGCATAAACCCGTGGTCGCAACGGGCGACGTGCATTTCTTAAAAAAGAGCGATGAGATCATCCGCAAGATCATTCAGGCAGGTCAGGGCTTTGACGATTTTGACAATCAAGCGCCGCTGTATTTGAAAACCACCGATGAAATGCTGGCCGATTTTGATTATTTCGGTGAGCGTGCGAAAGAGTTTGTGATCGACAATCCCAATAAAATCGCCGATTTGATCGATGACAGCGTCATTCCCGTGCCGGAGGGCAACTATCCCCCGGTCATTGAAGGGTCGGATGAGCTGCTGCGCAGCATTTGTATGGACAATGCTCACAAGCGCTACGGCGACCCATTGCCCGAACTGGTGGAAAAGCGCCTGAATAAAGAACTGGATTCCATTATCAACAACGGCTTTTCCATTATGTACATCTCGGCGCAAAAGCTGGTGGCATACAGCGAGGAAAACGGCTATCTGGTCGGCTCCCGTGGGTCGGTCGGGTCTTCCTTTGTGGCCACCATGGCCGGTATTTCCGAAGTGAATCCCCTGGCGCCGCACTACGTCTGCCCCAAGTGCCATTACAGTAAGTTTTTTACCGAGGGCGAGGTCGGCTCCGGCTTTGATTTAGAGGAAAAAAATTGTCCGGTCTGCGGCGCGCCGCTTGACCGTGACGGGCATGATATTCCCTTTGAGACCTTTTTGGGTTTCAAGGGTGACAAGGTGCCGGATATCGACTTAAACTTCTCCGACGAATTTCAAAATGAGGTGCAGAAATATACCGAGACTCTGTTCGGCAAGGAAAACGTTTTCAAAGCAGGCACCATTACCACCATTGCCGAAAAAACGGCCTACGGCTTTGCCAAGGCGTACGCTGAGAAAAAGGGGATCACGTTAAGCGGTGCGGAGCTTGACCGCCTGGCCAAGCTGGTAGAAGCCGCCAAGGTCAAAACCACCACCGGCCAACATCCGGCGGGCATGATTATTGTGCCGCGCACCCACACGATCTACGATTTTTGCCCCATTCAGCACCCGGCGGATGATGTAAAATCGGATATTATTACCACCCATTTCGATTTCCACTCGATTCACGATACCATTTTAAAGCTGGATGAACTGGGACATGTGATCCCCACTACTTATAAGTATTTAGAGGAGTACAGCGGGATTCCGGTGAATCAGGTCTCCATGAGCGACCCCGCCGTTTACAGCTTGTTTACCTCGACTAAGGCTTTGGGCGTCACGCCGGAGCAGATCGATTCGCCCAACGGCACCTTCTGCATTCCGGAGTTCGGCACCCGTTTCGTGCAGGGAATGCTGATGGACTGTAAACCCAAAAACTTTGCCGATCTGCTGCAAATTTCCGGCTTGTCGCACGGTACAGACGTGTATCTCGGGAACGCCAAAGATCTGATTGAGAACGGCACCTGCACCATTTCCGAGGTAATCGGAACGCGTGACAATATCATGGTCTACCTGATCCATCAGGGCATGGAGGAAGGCCGCGCTTTTAAAATCACCGAAACGGTGCGAAAAGGGTTGGTCGCCAAGGGCAAGGTCTCCAAAGAGGACTGGGAGGCCATGGAAAAGGATATGCGCGCCGTCGGTGTGCCGGAATGGTACATCGGCAGCTGCTATAAAATCAAATACATGTTCCCCAAAGCCCACGCGGCGGCTTATGTGATTTCGGCTTTGCGGGTAGCGTGGTACAAGGTGCACCGCCCGCTGGAGTTTTATTGTGCCTATTTTACCGCCCGCCCGGAGGATGTGGACGTGCCGACCGTGATTCAAGGGCAGGACGCGGTGCGGCGGTATATGCAGAACATCAAGCTCAAAGGCAAAGAGGCCAGCAAAAAAGAGCTGGATGTGTATGAAAATATGCTCATCATCAACGAAATGATGGCACGCGGCATTGAAATTTTACCGATTGATATTTATAAATCACAGGCCATGAAGTATGTGCCCGAAAACGGTAAAATGCGCTTGCCTTTCGGCGCCCTCAGCGGTGTGGGAGAGAAGGCGGCTTATGCCATTTATGACGCGGTACAGCGCGGCAACTTTGTCTCGCGGGAGGACTTGACCATCGAGGCAGGGGTCTCCAAGACCATCATGCAAAATTTGGCCGATCTGGGTGCGATGAACGACCTGCCGGAAACCAATCAGATGTCCTTGTTCTGAAAATACCCCCGCTTCGTCTGCCTGACAAAGCGGGGGCGTTCTTTTGACGGAAAAAGCCATGTAACTTCCAAGAGCGTTGGAGAGACAAAAAGGCCTGTCACAGAAAGATAAGTCCTGTTTTTCATTAAAATAAAAAAAGAGGGCGCTTTTTCGCACCCTATGAATCGCTTTGAAGGAAAAGACCCTTTATTTCTATCATCCTTACCGGTTTTTACGGATAAAATTTCAAAGCTGCCGCTTGTGATGTTTCCCCACTTGCGACAGCTTTGGTTATATATGTTTATTAGTTGGTGATGGTCATTTCGGTATCTTTATCGAACAGATGGATCTTCGCGGTCTCAAAGGCAATGGTGATCTTATCGCCGGGGCGAGCCGTATTCGTCGGGCTGACGCGGGCGTTGATCGACTGGCCTTCGCAGTTCATGTACAAATAGGTTTCAGCACCCATCAATTCGGTGACTTCCACATCGGCTTCCACAATGCCGTCTTTATTCGCGGCGATCAAATCATCTTCATTGTGGACGTTTTCGGGGCGGATGCCCATGATGACCTCTTTGTTGACGTATGCATCCAAACAATTGTCTTTATTTTTGGAAGCCGGCAGTTTGATTTTATATTTTACACCGGCGCGGGTCTTGGTATCCTCCGAGCCGAACTCGACCAGATAATCGTCGCCCTCTTTTAACAGCTTGGATTCAATGAAGTTCATCTGCGGCGAGCCGATGAATCCGGCCACGAACAGATTGCATGGATAGAGGTAAAGATTATTCGGTGAATCAACCTGCTGGATCAGACCGCTCTTCATAACGACGATGCGGGTACCCATGGTCATAGCCTCGGTCTGGTCGTGGGTAACGTAAATGAAGGTGGTGCCGAGACGCTGATGCAGCTTGGAAATCTCGGTACGCATTTGCGCACGGAGCTTTGCGTCCAAGTTGGAGAGCGGTTCGTCAAGCAAAAAGACCTTCGGTTCACGAACGATGGCACGACCGAGCGCCACACGTTGGCGCTGACCGCCGGACAAAGCCTTGGGCTTACGCTCAAGCAGGTGAGAAATATCCAAAATACGGGCGGCTTCTTCCACGCGGCGCTTGATCTCATCCTTCGGGGTCTTGCGCAGCTTTAAGCCGAACGCCATGTTATCAAACACGGTCATATGCGGATACAAGGCATAGTTTTGGAACACCATGGCGATATCGCGATCCTTCGGCGCAACGTCGTTGACCAGCTTATCGCCGATGTAAATTTCACCATCGGAAATTTCTTCCAAACCGGCCACCATTCGAAGCGTAGTGGATTTTCCGCAACCGGAGGGGCCGACCAGGATGATAAACTCCTTATCCTTAATTTCAAGATTGAAATCCGAAACAGCCGTAACACCGCCCGGATAACGTTTGTAAACATTACGTAATGACAAGCTTGCCATAATGTTTCCTCCTAAATAGAATGCTATGATTTATTGTTATTATAACAAAGTCAAAGAAAAATTGCTATTCGAAATATACCCAATGTTAAAAGAAATGTTTTGGTTAAGTTGCATACTAACTCAAAATTTGCCGATAAACAGCGGATTTTAGC
>CAJOQU010000087.1 GCA_905236975.1 uncultured Clostridia bacterium | reverse complement strand
TGGGCTGCCGCCCTATGAGGACGACAAACGAAAGGTTGCCGAAAACACGCCTTTTCAGGCGGGTTCGGATGATCATGCTATGCTTAAAGCGCAGACGATGGATGATGCGGAACGCGGAATAAAAACCGCCGAAACTTTGTGAAAAAAGCAAAGCCTTGGGGCGCCCTCTGTAAGAAAGGCGCCCCAAGGCGGTTTTTATATCTGCGTTCCAATCGTAGTGTGTAACCGGGTCATTCGGTCGTCTTTTGAAATACAAATAATTTGCTGATCACATAATTCAACACGATCACAAGGATTTGCGCGGCGATTTTGACTGCCATTTCCGAAAACCGAAGCCGCGTGATGAAGATGAACAGCAGGAGTTCTTCGACTCCCAGCGTGAGCAGTCTCCCCCCAAAGAAGGAGAGCATCTGTTTCAAAAACGCGGCCGCACCGGTCGTGGGGGCGTGAAAGACCCAAAGCCGATTGGTAAAAAAGGCGAATAATACCGCCAATATCCAGGACAACACATTGGCGATCAGCTCGTTTATGCCAAGATTCCGCACAAACAACGCAAAAGAGGCAACGCTGACCAAAAAGGTCAGCCCGCCGAAAAACAGATACAGAAGCTCCGATCGGTATTTTTGAAATAAAGAGCAAACGGTTTTTATCATCGGCACAGATCCTTATTTTATTTTGGTCACCGTGTGTCCGTTGCTTTCGGAAATAATGAAATGCGGACGGCGCTTGGTCTCTAAATACGTTTTGGCAATGTACTGCCCCATAATACCAAGGCAGAAAAGCTGAATACCCCCGATAAAAATAATCACGGAGATGGTTGAGGCCCAGCCGCTGACCGGGTCGCCGAAGATCAGCCGCCGGATCACAATGAACAACAGCGAAAACGCGGCCAGAACGGTCAAGCCGATTCCGCTCCACGAGGCGATACTCAGCGGCACCTGTGAAAAATTGATGATCCCGTCCACGGCGTATTTGAACAGCTTCCAAAAACTCCATTTGGTCTGCCCCGCCACGCGCTCAACGTTTTCATACGGCAGCCAGTAGGTGCGAAAGCCGACCCACCCGAAAATACCCTTGGAAAAACGGTTGTATTCGCCCATGGCGCAGATGGCGTCTACCATGTCGCGGGTCATCAGGCGAAAGTCCCGTGCGCCGTCTACAATATCGGCGTCGGATATTTTATTGATGATTCTGTAAAATTTTCGAGCAAACCAACTGCGCATGGGCGGTTCTCCCGCGCGGTCGGCGCGGTGGGTGGCCACGCTGTCGTATTCGCCGCTTTGCAAAATCTCCAGCATTTGCGGCAGAAGGGAGGGCGGGTCTTGCATGTCGGCGTCCATCACGGCGATATAATCACCCTTGGCGTTGCAAAAACCCGCGTACATGGCCGCCTCTTTGCCGAAATTGCGGGAAAAGGATAAATAGATTACATGGGGGTCGCGGCTTGCCAGTTCTTTTAAAAGCGGGAGCGTTCCGTCCCGCGAGCCGTCGTTGACAAAAAGCAGCTCGTAGTCACAGTCCATGCCGGTCAGCACGGCGGTGGCCTCTTTGTAAAAAATAGGCAAGGCTTCTTCTTCGTTATAGCAAGGAACGATCAAAGAAATCTGCATGGTTAGGTCTCTCCTTTTTCTTCGCCGAGCTTGACGACCAAAATGCCGTCGGCATATTCATACAGCGCCCAAACCGATTATACAAGAAAAGGTACATTTTGTCAATTTACGGTTATTGTCGGCTCAAGAGCGGAATGGAATCAATCAAGCGGTTTTTCTTCGGCTGTTCGGTCGCGCCGCCGAACGCGGGATACAATCAGATACGCGGCGGCAAGCAAGAGCCCCAGCGCGGAAACCGCCAGACCCGCCCGTTTATACGGCGTGGCGTAGCGCAACACAATGTGATGCTCCCCGGCGGCAAGCGTCAACCCCAAATAGCGGCCGTTGGCCATCATAACGGGGGCTTCTTGGCCGTCCACGGTAGCCCGCCAACCGGCGGAATACGGAATGGCCACACACAAAATTTTCGGCTGATCCAGGGTAACCGTGCCGGACAGACGGTCGGTTCCGTAGGTGATGTTTTGCAGGGTATCGGCTTTTAAGGCGGCAAGGTCGTCGGCATAGGAATCCAACGGCATGCAAAGGATGCCAAGCGAATCGAACGAATAGACTCCGCGGTACGGAAAGGTCACGGTGACCGTGGTGACGGGGTCTTCGCCGTATCCCAAGTTGATCAAAAAATCATGCCGCCCGCTGGTAAAAGCATGGTCCTTTGTGCGGAAGGTCAGGGATTTAGACACGCCGGAGGAAGCTTTTACCGGCAGATTGATTTGGGTTTGATCTTCCCACGAACGGAAGGCTTTTTGAAGGGAACGCTGTTGGGATCGGTGCAATTGCTCCCATTCGGATTGCCCATACAGGTTCAGGGGATCGACAGTCTCATCGCCGTAATACAGCTCATATTCGGCGGTGCCGTCAAAGTCCAGCCCGGTGACCTCAAAATAAGTCTCGGCATTCGGCAGTCCGTCAAAGGTAAAGGTAATGGAGGGGTTTTCCGCCGTGGTCACAACGCGGTTATTTTCCAATATAATGTTCCGGCCGCTCAACGCGGTTTCGTAGGAAAGGGAAAAATCTTCAACGGGTGCGGAATAGGCCTCATAGCCATCGCAGGGCGTTGACAAACAGACCGCTTTTGTCATCAAAGCCTGCCGCCCGGCGGCCGAAAGCGTTTGCCATACGTCGCTTGTAATATATTGGTCATAACAATATCCGAGGGGCAGGGCGTATGGATTTTCGGACACCGTAAAGCATTCATCGCCGATACGGATTTTTCCGCCTTTTTTAACAAAACCGTAAGGGAGCGGCTTTTTATCCGAACTCGGCGTTACAAAATAGTTGACCCCCGCAAGCGAGAGCAATGCCGCACGGTCGTCGTAGCCTTCATAGTTAAAATTACGGTCTTCGCGCATGGCAAGATCGGCGCGAAAAGCCGAAACAAAGCAATTGGAAACAGACCAAAAATAATCGGTCGAGGACAAACCCGCCAGCAACCCCGCGTTTTTCGTCAGCGACCTGCCCGAATAACGCACCACGCCGCCGCGTCCGACCTGTTTAACGGCGGCAGTTTCGTTTTTAAGAGAAAATTCTTTTGCGGTCTGCACATCCACCGCTTCGGAGGCGTAATCCCCCGCGGCGGGAGCGCTTTTCCAAAAGCCGGTTCCCAGCACGCTTACGCAGACCAACAAGCAAAGCGCCCGCTCCAGCATTCGCCGTTTGCCGGCGCTGCAAAACAGTTGAAGAACAAACAACGTAATAAACAAAAGGCACAGCCCGAAAAAGGTTTGGGTCGAGCGAGAAGGATCCAGCCAAAAGCAAATGAAAAAGTAGCCGCACCCGCAAAAAAACAAAAGGTTGCGCTGCTTGGGCGAAAGGCGCAGCAGGTCTTCCCACAAACCGGTGAAAATGTAACAGCACAGCAGTGCGAACGCCCAGCTCCACCGGTTGGAAAGGTAGGAAAATCCGTTGAGCGCCTGCCCGAAAACCGGAAACAGAATCATCACCGCGCAAACGGCAAACAGGATTTTCAAAAAGGTGTGCTTTTTTCTTTTCAAAAACAGCAAAAAGAGCGAAAGCACCACCGGCGCCGCCAGGCCGATACACAGCCAATATTTTTCTTTAGTGGTTAAAAACATCGACGGCAGAGCTTCGTAATAAGAACGTGGGTACAACCACCGAAAGCCGCGTTCGATGCTTAAACGGGAGTCCTGCAAAAAAATGGCCAAAATCGGTACCAACAGTGCGCCGGCAATCATGGCGCCCACCGCCGAGGCCGCGGCGGCACGGCCGACGGCCTTCAGCAGCTCAACAACATTTTTGCGAAACAACCAAATCGCCCGTATGACCGCGTACAGCACGGTCAGCAGTACCAGCATGTAGAAGAAATAAAAATTGCTCACGGCCGCCAGCGCCACGGTAACAGTCAACAGCACCGGGCTTTTACGGAAAAAGACCTTTTCGATCCCAAGGATCAAAAGCGGAAAATAAATCATGGGGGTCAGAAAAAACGGGTGCCTGGCCGCGTTGAAGACCGCCCAATAACAAAACACATAGGCAATGGCGCCCGAACAGACGCCGATGGCGCGCCGTTTACCCGTGCCGAAACAAAGAACCGAAAAAGAAATCCCCGCAAGATACAGCCGCAGAACCATTAAAAACGAATATAAAATATGCATGTATTTGGTGGGGCAGAAAACCGCAAGAAGGCAGAGCGGTTCGCCGATCGCATAATAATGCAGGGCGCTTAACAGATCGCTGCCTTCGCTAAGGTGAAAATCCCAATCCGGAATCGAAAGCCGGTGGTCAAACAGCAGGGAGCGGACGATCTTTCTTAAATACCGACCGTAATAAACCAGGGCTTTGTAATGCTGCGCCCAGCCGTCGCCCTCCCAAATCAGGGTTTTCCCGGAGACCCAATACCACCTGAACACGCCAAGGGCCACAAGGCAAAAAAGCAGGGTATACCCCATCCAATATTTTGCATAAAATTTTCGGCGGCTGTCAGCCGGCAAAGTCCGGTGATTGGAAAACAAATGTCATCATCCTTCTTCAATATGCTAAAAACAGGTGAATATGACGAAATTATACACCTAAAGGTTAAATTTGTCAACCTATAAGTGCTTATTTTTAAACTAAGAATTCATATAATATATTTATAGAAGAAAAAACAGGAAGGGCGTGAGGGAATGTCCGCAGACTTGAAACAGATCGGCGAGAGAATCCGGAATCGCCGCAAACAATTAAATTTA
>CAJOQU010000086.1 GCA_905236975.1 uncultured Clostridia bacterium | reverse complement strand
GAAACGGGTTTTGAAAGCGTCAAAGCCGCCGTGGAGCAAATTGCAAAGCTGAAGCCCTCCTTTATGAGCGTGACCTACGGCGCGGGCGGCGGCACCAGCCAATACACGCTGGATATTGCCAAAAACATTAAAGAACGGCACGGCGTGCCGACTTTGGCGCATTTGACCTGCGTTTCCTCCACCAAACAAACAGTGCTTGAACGCATTGAAGATATGAAAAAGGCCGGCATTGAAAACGTGATGGCTCTGCGGGGCGATTTGACCCCCGACATGGTGGGCGCTGATCGCAGCGGATGGGCGTATCACCATGCCATTGATCTGATCCGCGACTTGAAAGAAAGCGGTGCGGATTTTTGCATCGGCGGCGCGTGCTACCCCGAAATCCACCCAGAAAGTACCGACCAGCGGGAGGATATTCGTCATTTAAAAGAAAAGGTCAATGCCGGCTGTGATTTTTTGACCACGCAAATGTTTTTTGACAATAACTTATTATATAATTACCTATACAAAATACGCGAGGCGGGTATTACCGTGCCGGTCATTCCCGGTATTATGCCCATTACCAATGCCAGGCAGTTAGAGCGAGCACTGACCCTTTCGCACTCCTTTGTTCCGCAACGGTTTAAAGCATTGGTCGATCGGTTCGGGCAAAATGACCGCGCCATGATGCAGGCGGGCATTGCCTACGCAACCGATCAGATCATCGATCTGTACGCGAACGGGCTGAACCATGTTCATGTCTATTCTATGAATAAGCCGGAGGTTGCGGCCAGCATTCAGCGCAACCTGTCGCATATTTTGGGAGAATGATCCGGTCGGAGCAATTTTCTCCTCCGCCGTTTGATCGCGGGGAGATCAGGCGGTACGCCGCCTGCGGTACAGAAAACGACGCTGTGACGGCCTTGTGTGAGGAATGCATCTGTGAGGCTGAGCCATTGCTTGACTACCGGGTATGCAGTTTGATCCTGCCCATTGAACGCCAAAGCGAGAGCCTGCGGTTCGGATCGATCACGACCCCCTCAACCACCCTGCGAAAAGCACTTACAGACTGTGAAGAAGTTGTTTTGTTTGCGGCTACGGTGGGGGTGGGGATCGACCGCCTGATCGCCCGGTACGGGCAGATTTCCCCCTCCAGGGCGTTGTGGTTTCAGGCCATCGGTGCCGAACGGATCGAAAGCTTATGCAATGCGTTTGTTGCCCGTCGGGAAGGGGAGTTGTGCCGGAACGGCATGTGCCTGAAAACACGCGTGAGTCCGGGGTATGGGGATATTCCCCTTGCCCTGCAAAGGGATATTTTCGCCCTGCTTGATTGTCCGCGTAAAATCGGGTTGACATTGAGCGAAAGCCTGTTAATGTCGCCGACCAAATCGGTCACGGCCTTTGCCGGGATCACCCCCGGAACAAAAAAGGCAAACAAAACAACATGTGAGCAGTGCCAAAAGGCGGACTGCTTATACAGAAAAGGAACGCAATAAATGAAACTTTTGGAAATGCTGCAAAACCAACTTGTTCTGTTAGATGGCGGCATGGGCACGCTGTTGCAGGATGAAGGTCTTGCCGCGGGTGAGGAGCCCGAACGCTGGAACGTGACCCGACCGGAGGTCATTACCGACATTCACCGTGCATATTTTGACGCGGGCAGCAATATTGTGAATACCAATACCTTTGGCGCAAACAGTCTGCGCTTTGCCGACGATGAGCTGAAAACCATCATTGCGGCGGCGGTGGATAACGCCAAAAAGGCGCGGGAACAAAGCCATGCGCCGGGTGAAAAATTCATCGCGCTGGATATTGGCCCCACCGGCCGTTTGCTGAAACCGTTGGGCGACCTTGATTTTGAGGAGGCCGTGCGGATCTTCGCCAAAACGGTCAAATTGGGCGTTGCCTGCGGCGTGGATTTAATCATGATCGAGACTATGAACGACAGTTATGAAACCAAGGCCGCATTGCTTGCCGCCAAGGAAAACTGCGATCTGCCGGTCTTTGTTTCCAATGCCTACAGCGAAAACGGCAAACTGATGACCGGCGCCGACCCGGCTGTTATGGTGGCCTTGCTGGAAGGCATGGGAGCGGACGCGATTGGTGTGAATTGCTCGTTTGGTCCCGATAAGCTGGCG
>CAJOQU010000085.1 GCA_905236975.1 uncultured Clostridia bacterium | reverse complement strand
CTGCTGTTATATCGATTTATCTGTTCTGAGAACAGAGGTACAAGGGATCGGAGGATGGACCTGATGAAAATTTTGATTCTTTCCTTTTTTGACGACAATTTCGGCGATATGCTGATCCGCACCTGCTTTACGCAGTTGTTGAAGGTCGTCCTGCAAAACCTGCAAGCCGAGGCGGAGCTTACCTTTATGCCGCTGAAGTCCTTAGAAAAAGAAAAAATCGCCGAGGCAGAGCTGATCATCTTTCCCGGCGGAGCCTTGTTCGGTTTTAGTTATTTAGGTCTGTTAGAAGACTTTGAAACGGTGCTTGATATTGCGGAGAAAAATGATATTCCGGTTGTTTTTTCTTCCCTTGGGCTGAACAATGCGGGCGCAACTGACGAAAACGAGCCGTATTTGACCGCTCTGCTTCATAAAAAGTGCATCAAGGCCTTGTCAGTGCGTGACAGCGTAACAGCCTTCCGCCGTTACGCGGGCGATGTGCCGTATACCATCACCCCGGTTTGCGACCCGGCCGTGTGGGCGGGTTATGTGTATGCCGCCGATTTAAAACCCAAATCCGCCGATCGGCCGATCGTGGGGATCAATGTGGTGCGGGGCGGACTGTTTAAGGACAACGGCGTGGATTTTGTTCTGCATAACGAGGTGGAGTATCTGTCAGCCCTTGCCGAAGAACTGGAAAACCACGGCATTGAGACCTGCTTTTTCACCAACGGGCAGACCCTTGACTGCAATACCTTGCGGTTTTTTGCAAAGGAATGCGAGGTGCCGGTCGAAAAGCTGAGTTTGCCTGATACCGCACGTGAGGTGGTGCAGGCCATTTCCCGGTTTGACGCGGTGGCTGCCATTCGCATGCACGCCTCGATCATTTCCTATGCGCTGGGCGTGCCCGCGCTGAATTTGGTTTGGAACCCGAAAATCCCCGATTTTTATGAAATGATCGGTCATCCTGAACGTGCGCTCATGCCCGGGGAGTGGTCACCCGCGTTGGTGGCGGAGCAGATCCGGCACATGCTTGACGAAAAGGATTACCGACCAGATCCCGCGGTATTGATGACCCTTTATCGGTTTTTGTATGAGACCATGCAAGAGCTTTTACAAAAAGACGGCGCGCCGGAAATGTTCGATTTTGAGACGGTCTGCGAACGCTTGAAAAGTATGCGCGTCCCTGATGAGGAGGATGTGACCGACCTGCGGTTAAAGGTGCGCCGTTCGGAATCGCGTTATCTCTCGCTTTTTACCGTTAATCGCCGGCAAAAGGATGAAATCAGAAATCTGAAAATCCAAAACAAGACTTTGAACGGCGAAAAAAAATCATTGGAAAAAGCGGCCGAAAGGGAACTGCAACAATCGAAAAAGGCTCTGCAAAACGCCGAGAAAAAATGGCAAGCCACAAAAAAAGAGCTTGCCGACGTTCAAAAGAAAAATGAAAAAATGCAAAAGGAACTGAATCATCTGAACAAAACGCTTGCAGTGCGTCTGCACAAGCGGCTGGGTCGGATAAAGCGTTTCCTTTTGCGGCATTTGCGGGGTAAAAAATCATAAGCTTTGAAAGAACAGGAAGAACGTACTTTTTTAAAAAAGACTTTGGGCGGGGGAGTCCGCACTATCTCCATGCTGAACGCAGAGTCAACAGATATATTGGCCGATCGCCTTTTCTAAGCTTTTGCGCACGTGACTTTTTTGACCGAACAGCAAAAAGATGAGTAGGATCTGAATGACCACATGAATGCCGGCCTCAAGCAGCCGCGTGATGAACAGCGCCTTAAAATGCGCACCGTAGACGATCGATATCCAAAGGGAATTTAACAGCAGGGTACCGAACAACTGGTTAATCAGCACCGAAGCAATAATGCGCGGCAGGGTGGCGTTTTTGTGAATGAAAAACGCGGTGCAGAAGGCGGTCAGCACGGCGGTCAGCGTAAAACCGGGAAAATACGGCCCGGTCGGGAAAAGGATCGCCCCAATGATATCCCCCACGCCCGCCGTGATCATAGCCCAGGGCGCGCCCAAAAAGGCCGCCGCAAAGGCGATCGGCAAAAAGGAAAAGCCGATCCGCTGGTTCCACACATTGTAGGACAAAAAGCGTTCCAGCACTACCTGCATAGCAATGAGCATGGCCGTTAAAACGGTCTTGAACAAAGTTTTTTGGCTTGTTTGTTTCATAAAAAAACCTCCTTATTACCCTGTTACCGATAATAAGGAGAATACTCTGATTATTAAGCGGCAGCGGGATGCGAGCTCGATACCGCGGAAAATTCCTTCGTCCGTCGGGCAACTCCCCGTCCCGTCGGCACTTGACGCATCGATCTCTACTCTGCAAAGATACAAAAACCGTACTGAATTATCAGTACGGTTTTATTATACAACATTTTCCGCCGTTGTCAATCAATTTTTTCCTGCGTGCAAAAAATAAGGGGTGACCCAAAGCAATACGGCCGAGACCGCAAGGTTCAGCGCCAAAACGCCCGCCAGCGCCGGTAAAAGGTTGGTGGCCGCGCCGATGATCAGAATGATCGCGCCCGGCAGAATGGCCGCCATACGAATGGACATACCGAGCATCTTCTGAATGGCGGGAACAAAGTAGGAAGGCAGCGCCAGTTCGATAAACAATCCGACCGACGAACAGAACAGGTCAAGCGAAAGCCAAACCAACAGCCATCCCACCAGCAGCGAAAAGTCCCCGTTGCAGAAAACCGCCGTCACCAAAAATGCAGGCAGCAGGTCCATCGCGGTTTCGTAAAGGCAGCCCGCTATGCAGAAAAGTAATTTTTGAAAGGCGCTTTCGGGCGTTAAATATAAAAAGAGGTGGTCGGTCTCGGTAGCCAGCGGATTGCCGAGGTTGCGGAAGAACATGACGACTAACAGAATGAATCCGATCGGCAGCAGGGTCGAAGATTGCACCACAAACCGCAAAAACAAACCGCACAGCAGCGCCAGGGAAAGGTAGGTTGTCGAGGTGGCGGTAAAAATACCCAGCTTGGCAAAACGCCGACGATTATAAACCGTTTTGCCGAAAAACACCGCGGCGCCGATACCGGACATTTCGCGGTTGCGGGCGATTTTTTGGCTGCGCGTTTTTTTGCGTTTGATCACACCGCTTTTTGCGTTTTCAAGCATTTCCTGCATTTCGTTGGCGTTTTGCAGGGCGTCCTCGTAAAAGTCGGCTTTGATGCGCCAAATCAAGAAGGTCACGATCACGCACAGCGCAACCAGCAGGACAAAATATAACAGGACAAACCACCAACGCCCGTCAATGGCGGACATCACAAATCCCTGGAACCAGCCGAACAGCGGAATAAACCGGTGGTATTTGCCTACAAAGACCGTCCGCACCGCCTCAGTCAGGGTCAGGCCGCCCACACGGTTTAAGCCCACAACGGTCAACAGCAACAGACCGGCAACGGTGTACACAAAAGGTCGAATCGCCTTGCGCAGCGACGGATGGGTCGCGGCGACGGTGTAGGTGAAAACCGACGCCAGCTTGCCGATAAACAGCATAAAAATCCAGGCGGCGAAAATACAAAGGCACTCGCGCAGGTCGAGCCCCAAATTCATCAGATTGGGGAACTGGAACAGCAGGTAAATGGAGGAAACGATCGCGACCCCCATTTGCAAAACCGTTTTAAACATTAAGACCGACTGCGGTTTCATGGGGGAGGCAAACAGAAAATTCACGTCCGCCATGGTAAAAATTTTTACGCCGCTTTTATCGCCGCCGTAAATACTCCCCAAAACCACCAACAGCACCAATGCGCCGACGCCCGCTTCAATGAACATGAAAATGGTTTGCAGATCTTCCTCGGTCAGGTCTTCATCCTCATCCTCTTCGGGATAGTCTTCGTAATTCTCATCGTATTCCTCGTAAGAGGAGGCGGGTTCTTCAATATCCCCCAAAAAGTAGCCGACTGTCACACCGATCACGCCGCCGATCACGCCCATTCCCAAAATCAACGCCAGCACAATGGCGATAACTTTGTTGCGAAACAGCTTTTTAATGGAATTGACGATCGTATGTAAAAGATAGTAGGGAAGAATGCGCATCACGATTCCTCCGTTATGGTAAAGAACAGGTCTTCCAGCGAGGCGCCGTTTTGATCTAAGTCCGTTTTGGCAACCTCGGCCTTCACTTCGCCGTCTTTCATAATAATGGTGCGATCCCACAGCATATCCACGCTGTCGATCATGTGGGTGCTTACCAGTAAAGAAGCGCCGCCTTCACGCAGTTCGATAAACAGGGATTTCAGTTCTTTAATGGCGTGCGGGTCAAGGCCGACCATGGGCTCGTCAAACAGGATTATTTGCGGACGGGGCAACAAAGCACAGCAAATGCTGAGTTTTTGCTGCATGCCTTTTGAAAGCTCATCGCCGAATTTTTTAAGCTTATCGGTCAGTTCAAACCGTTCCAACAGCTCTTGTTTATATTCCCGGTAGTCAGAAAGGCGGTAGGCGCGGGCAATAAACTCCATATGCTCGCCAACGGTCAAGTTGGGGTAAAGCGACGGCAGCTCCGGCACATAGCCCAGCAGCCTTTTGGCCTCCACGCTTTTGTTGTACAGCCCGTTTACAGTGATGATGCCATCGTACTTCAAAAAGCCGATCACCGATTTGATGACCGTGCTTTTTCCGGCGCCGTTAGGGCCTAACAGTACGGTGATGCTGCCGTCCGGAAGTTCAAAGGATACGTCGCGGTTGGCAAAAACCTTGCCATATTTTTTGGTAAGATGTTCTACTTTCAGCATAAATCAATTCCTCTCCTCAACAGAAATGATAGCATATTTTTCAAAAAAATACAATGCTATTGTGCGAAAAAGTGTCAACACTATAAAGGGAGTGATCGTATTGAAATGGATGCGCGGATTTGTTAAAACCTTCTTTTTTCTTTTTCTCGCTTTGGATATAGCCGTATTTGGAACCATATTTTATCTGGATATGACCGTCAGCCAAAATTATAAAATCAAAAAAGGCGAATTGCTTTCGTTTGACACGACTATTCCGATCACCGCGGTGTACGAAGGCGTGAAGATGTCGCAAAGTGTGAATCCCCATAACATCGGCGAGTATTTTGACGTAGAGCTGAAAGCCTTTGGCGTGATTCCGTTTTCCACCGTGAATGTGGAGGTCGTGGACGAGATGTACGTGGCGGTGTTGGGGACACCGTTTGGCATGAAGTTGTATACCGAGGGCGTGCTGGTGATCGATTTGACCGGCGTTGAGACGGAAATCGGCAATCAAAATCCCGCCGAGAAAGCGGGAGTTCGCAAAGGGGATTATATTGTTTCGGTAGAGGGAAAAAACATCTATACCAACGAGGAATTGAGCGCGGCGGTGGAAAACTCGGCGGGAAATCCTTTAAAAATGCAAATCAGCCGCGGCGGCAAAACCATGACGGTGCAGATCACGCCGGTCAAATCCAAAGAAACCGGCGGTTATAAAATCGGACTTTGGGTGCGTGACAGTTCGGCCGGCATTGGCACCTTAACCTGTTACAGCCCGGCCACGGGGGTGGTTTGCGGGCTTGGACACGGCGTTTGCGATGAGGATACCGGCGAATTGCTGGAACTGAATTCTGGTGAACTGGTCACGGCCGAAATCGTTTCCGTTGAAAAGGGAGCGGTCGGCAGTCCCGGCCAGTTAAAGGGGCGGTTCACCTACCATGACATCGGCGCGATCGATATCAACTCCGAAAGCGGCGTTTACAGCTTGTTGAAAGGAAAGCTCAGCCTGTCTAATCTGACCGAGGTCGCGCTGAAACAAGAGGTTAAGGATGGCGAGGCGCAGATTTTATGCACCGTAGAAGGCGGCGAACCTGCTTTATATGCCTGCCGCGTTAAAAAGCGCAATTCGGCTTATTATTCTTCGACCCAAAATTTGGTGATCACGGTTACCGACCGGGAATTGCTTGCCAAGACCGGCGGTATTGTACAGGGTATGTCCGGCAGTCCGATCTTGCAAAACGGCAAGTTGATTGGTGCGGTCACCCATGTAATGGTAGATGACCCGACCAACGGATACGGCATATTTGCGGAAAATATGTTGGAGACGGCAAAATCGGTATTTGGTGAACAATTAAAAGAAGCGTCATAGTTAAAAAAGCCCGGCGGCGGTCAGCCGCATTTAGGTTTTTGATCGGTCAACGCAACAATAAACGCCGCAAAGCAGTCAAGAGGAATCGGTTTTGCGGCGTTTGCCTGTGGCAATTTGATGATTTGTATTTTTTTGTGCAGTCATGATGGTGTCGTTTTGGATCGCAATTATGCGCACAGGATATCGCTGGCTATGCTGTCCAACCGGTTTGATTGCTGCCGTTCAATCCTGATGACCCGCTTTAAAAACGAATACGGATTGACCATCAATCAGTACCTGACCGATGTGCGGCTGGCCGCCGCAGTGGAATTGCTGCAAAAAAGTCAGAAATCAGTCAAAGAAATCGCGGCGGAATGCGGATTTTCCGATCAAAATTATTTTTCTCGGCTCTTTACAAACCGAATGCATTGCTCGCCAACCGTATATCGCGATAAAAAAGGAAAAACAAAGGTTGAAATCTTGTGATTTTATGGTACAATAAAGAGCGGTGATAAAGTGAATAATCAGACGACAATCAAATTGTTGGCGGTGGGCGATGTCTGCGGCTCTTTAGGGCGCCGCAAGGTTTTGCACACTTTGCCCGCTTTTAAAAAAGAAAATCAGATCGACCGCGTTATCATCAACGCCGAAAACGCGGCCGACGGCAACGGCATGACCAAGGCGGACGCGCTGGAGCTGTTCGCCGCGGGAGCCGATGTTTTGACCGGCGGCAATCATACTTTGCGCCGGCGGGAAGTATATGAATTTTTGGATCAAAGCGATTTTGTTTTGCGGCCGCATAATCTGCCGGGTGAAGCGGGTAAGGGGTATTGCCTGTTTGACATGGGCTTTGCCTCGCTTGCGGTATTGAATCTTGCAGGGCGGGTATTTTTGGAAAAATCGGGAGCGGAGAATCCGTTTCACGTTGCCGACCGCTTGCTGGAGCAGGCAAAGCAGGACGGCGCCCGTTTTATTGCGGTGGACTTTCATGCCGAGGCAACCAGCGAAAAAAGGGCGCTTGGTCTTTATTTGGATGGGCGGGTTTCGGCTTTTTGGGGTACCCATACCCATGTGCAGACCGCCGATGAGCAAATTTTGCCGGGCGGAACGGGCTATATCACCGATCTTGGCATGACCGGCCCCGTTCAGTCGGTTTTGGGTGTAAAAAGCGAAATCATCATCAATCGTTTAAAGGAAAACGATATATCGAAATTTGAGGCGGCCGACGGCGAATGTATGCTGAATGCCTGCCTGTTTGAGCTTGACCGCGCCACGGGTAAAACGGTGCGGGTACAGCGTGTGATTTTATAAGAAGGGAAGAAAGGCTGTGAACATCATCAAAAAAACGGCGGTTTTGTTGTTGGCGGCGTTTTTGACCCTTTTTTCCGCCTGTCGTGCGACGCCGGGGGAAAATTCCTCCGCCTTGCCGTTGGCACCCACCAAAACCGATGCGGTCAATGGCGGGGAAAATACCATTACATTGCTTTATTCCGCATCGGACACACTGGATCCTTACAGCGCCGCGACCGAATTAAACCGCCAGCTCTGCCGCCTGCTTTTTGAGCCGTTGGTCAAGCTGGATAATGAGTTTCATTTGTCTTACAGCCTTGCCAAAAAAATCGAGATCAAGGGCAAAACCTGTACCGTTACGCTGGCAAACAAAAAATTTTCCGATGGCAGCGCCTTAACGGCCGCGGATGTGGTTTATTCCTTTCAGCTGGCAAAGGCCTCTTCCACCGAGTATGGCTATAAACTTTACGAGGCGGTTTCTGCCAAAGAATCCGGCAGTGACAAAGTGGTCTTTACCATGGCCAAGGCCGATCCTTATTTTGCCAATTTATTGGATTTTCCGATTTTGAAAAAAGGCTCGGAAAAGCGCGCCACTTCCGATGGCGTAACCCGGCCGCCCATCGGCTGTGGGCGCTATGCCGCTAACGAAAACTTAAACGGCCTTGTTTTAAACACCGAATCGGTTGGGAACGGCTGCGCCATTCAAGAAATCCGTTTGATCGACGCGCCGGATGCCGAATCCATCTCGCATTATGTTGAGGTCAGCGCGGCCGACTTGTATTACAGCGATATTGCCGACGGCCGAATTTTGCGTATGAGCGGCCAAAAGGTGGATATCAATTTGAACCATCTGGTAATGATCGGCGTTAATCACGAGGTGGACGCCCTGGCCGAAACCGCACTGCGACAGGCTTTGTCCACCGGAATTGACCGCAGCGCAATTTGCCGTGAAAGCTATTACAACAACGCATTGGCCGCAAACGGCTTTTATAACCCGGTGTGGGAAGAGGTCGCCGCCATACAAAATATTGAAATTGCCGCAAATCAGGAAATAACTATTGCGAATTTGGAAAAAATAGGG
>CAJOQU010000084.1 GCA_905236975.1 uncultured Clostridia bacterium | reverse complement strand
GGGTGAAATGTCAAAATACACCACGCCGTTTCTGACTGCCATACCGTTTGGCCGCACCATTTGCCAAAGCGCTGTCATCAGCCCGGCGTAACCGCAGGTTACCAAAACCAGCACGCCGCCGGCGCGCAAAAACGGCTTTATGCCATGAAACCCAAACACACATAGCACCATCACGGCACATAAAACAATTTGAAAGGCCGTGTTGATAAAGACCGGCCGCTCCGGCAGGAATAACGACAGCGAAGCCGCGGCTCCAATCGCCGCTCCCGCAAGTATTCGCCAAACAGATGGGTTTTTTCGCAAAATTTTAGCAACAGCCAACAGCAAAAAATAATCGACCAACAAATTCAGGATCACTAAAATATCGGCATAAATGACCATAGATACCCCACCCATCCAAGCATATCTTTATTATACGCCGAAAGCGCCGCATTTGCTGTCGTTTCAGGAAATCGGAATTTGTCGGGTTTGCAAAATTGCGGTAAACAAAAACCGGCTCCCCATCGGGAACCGGCTTTCTTTTCTTGTGATGTATCCCTTCAGGTGAACCGCTTTTTCATAAACCCAACACCCTTAAGGTTGAAAATATGCCGCCAACTTTGGCAGTTGAGATTCAAAATGCAGGCCATACCGTTCCTGTTCCTTGCCCGGCGGGGTGACTTTGATACACTCCCCGGTAAAATCCGCCGCGATTTGCGCCGCCGCCGTTAAGCGTTGGCCATTCAGGAGCGCCGCCGTCAAAACCGATGCGAATATATCCCCCGTACCATGGGCAATACGATCCTGTTTTTCGGAAAATACATAAGAAACCGCATTTCCGTCAAACACAGCCGCGCCGATTTTGTCCTCCGACGGAGAAACGCCGGTCAATACCACGGCCGCACCGGTTTGCTCGTAAAGGCGCATAACCAGTTCTTCCGTTTGTTCGGTATTATAACCTTCTTCCGGTAAAGAGTCGCCAACCAGCATGGCCGCCTCGGTCAAATTGGGGGTGATAATATCCGCCGCACGGCAAAGGCGCAGCATGGCGCTCGGAAAATTTGCGGGCAGACCACGGTAAAGCCGGCCGTGATCTGCCATAGCGGGATCCGTAACAACCAGCGTATCCCGCCCGCACAGCGTGCCCACAGCCTGTAAAACCAGATCGGCCTGCCGTTCCGAACATAAATAGCCGGTATAAATCGCGTCCAGCGCAACCCCCTCGCGTTTCCAATGCCGGGCGATGGGTAAAATGTCCTCCGACAGATCGCGCAGGGTGTTTTCGCCAAAGCCGCCGGTATGGGTAGAAAGTACCGCCGTCGGAATGGGCGATGCCTCAATCCCCGCCGCCGAAAGAATAGGCAGTGCCACCGTCAGTGAACATTTGCCAAGGCAGGAAAGATCGCTGACAGCCGCCACACGTTTCAAAGCCATTATTTCACGTCACCTCACATTGATTTTACACTGGGGCAAATATCGGTTAAATCACAGATTTCACAGCGCGGATTGCGGGCACTGCAAACTTCACGACCGAACAGCACCGTGCGATGGCAAAAATCATTCGATTTTTGCGGATCAAGCAAACCCCGCATCTCTTTTTCCACCGTAGCGGGATTGGTGGTATTCACCAGCCCCAAACGATTGCAAAGACGAATAAAATGGGTATCGGTCACCACAGCCGGCCGACCGAAAATGTCCCCGCAAACCAGGTTGGCCGTTTTTCGACCCACGCCGGGCAGCTTTGTCAACTCGTCGATACTGTCAGGCACTTCGCCGCCGTAATCCTCCATCAGTTGCCTTGCAATGGCAATCAGGTCTTTGGCCTTTGTTTTGTAAAGCCCGCAGGTCTTAATGAGCTCCTCCACCCGCGAAAGATCGGCCGCCGCCATGGAGGCAGCGTCGGGAAATTCCGCAAATAACGCGGGCGTGACCATGTTCACCCGCTTGTCGGTACATTGTGCCGAAAGCCGCGTGGCAATCAATAACTGAAAGGCGTCACGCTGTCGATATTCCAGCGAACAGATCGCATCGGGATAGCGTTTTTCCAAGCGTTCCACCGCAAGAGCGGCTTTCTCCTTTTTACGCATTGGCATCCTCCAATTTCAAATCGCCCGGTTTGATCCATTTGAGCTTGCGCATCGTCTCGGCAACGGCAAGACAGATCACCGCCGGAAGAACAAATTGCATCAAAACAATCTCTAATAAAGCAATCCCCGACGAGAATCCCGCCGCCGTCATGCTCTCGTAAGACATAAATTGCCCGACCAGCCCCGCCGAACCCATGCCTGAGCCCACCGGATTGCTGACCATCTTCAGCACCGCCGATGAAATCGGCCCTAAAATAGCGCTGGCAATGATCGATGGCAGCCAAATCAGCGGATTGCGCACAATATTCGGAATTTGCAGCATCGAGGTGCCCACTCCCTGTGCGATCAGCCCGCCGACCTTGTTTTCGCGGTAACTGATGACCGCAAAACCGACCATATTACAGCAACAGCCAATCGTGGCCGCCCCCGCGGCCAGCCCGGAAAGTCCCATGGAAATACCAATGGCAGCGGAGGAAATGGGCAAGGTCAGCAAAATGCCCATGATGACCGAAACCACAATCCCCCCGATAATGGGACTGTTTTCAACATTGATGTTGACCAGTGCGCCGATCCATTTCATGGCGGCGGATATGTACGGTCCCACAAAATAGCCCGCCGCCGCGCCGGTCAAAATACAGCAAATGGGTGTCACAATAATATCCACCTTGGTTTTACCGGCAACCAATCGACCGATCTCAATCGCCACATAAGCCGCGATAAAGGCGCCCAAAGGTTCCCCGGGCGAGCCAACGGTGAAGCTTTCGTTGGCGACCTGCGGGAATGCGCCGATCATGCCGGTCACCGCAGCCGCCACCGCCGTCAGGGGGGACGCCTTTAGTTTTCCGGCAACCCCCACCCCGATACCGGCTCCGGTCAGGGTTTTGGCGACATTGCCCATGGCAATCAGATATTCCCCCACCGGGTTGCCACCGACCAATTTGCCGATTTGGCACAAGATGGTTCCGATAATCAAGGTTGAAAATAAGCCATAGGCCATACCGGACAAGCCGTCAATAAACAATCGGTTCAAATACTTTTTCATGCGTTACATCCGTTCCTTTCGCGAACAAAAATTTTCCGTATTGTATTATACATAATTCTGCCAAACTAATCAAGTTTATAAGAAAAATTTTTCAAATTTATGGTTGACATTTGCTGATAAATATGTATAATAGAATCAGTGGATTAAGCTATGGGCTCCACCTCGGTCGCTCTCGCCGTGTAAAATGTAGGGAGCTTTTTTATGCACCTGCGGCGAAACCGGCAAACACACCGGGTTCGGTATTGTCGCACAGGTTTTTTCTGTGGTGGGCAAAATTCCGCCGGATGTTTCAACTCAAGCCTTTTTGAGCGTTTTTACTTGGTTGGAACTTTTGCAAAAATCGCTCAAGCAACAAAATGTCTGTCCCATGTCGGAACAGCTTGTTTGACATTGGAAAAGACACATATGCGGGTATGGCGGAATTGGCAGACGCGCAAGATTCAGGTTCTTGTGGAGGCAACTCTGTACAGGTTCAAGTCCTGCTACCCGCACCATATCGGGTAGTGATAACGGAGTTGAGTTATCACCGCCCGATTTTTTGTTGTATTATCGGCATATTATTATGTAGTCGCAGGTTCGGATGAACCTGATTTTTTGTTATGCCGGCAATGCTTCCGGGATATACCTTACTGCTACACCTTTACGGGTATCGGCTACATAGTTGTCTTGTGGGCTTCTGTCCGGTAGTTCAATATGACCTACAAAGCGGTAATGAATCACTATCCGCTGTGTGCGGCTTTTGCCTACACCCTCAATTTCGTAAACCTCGATTTTATCAATCAGTTCACTAAGCAAAGGTACGGTCAGTTTGTCCATTTCCATAAACTTTCGGATTGCTAAAAGGAACATATCTTTGTTATGTGCCGATTCGCCTATATCAAATATCTTTTGGCGAATATCGGCTATTTTTGTTTTCAGTTTCATTCGTTCAATCTCATATTTATGGGACAGTTGCATAAACCATTCGTCAGTTACTTTTCCGTCAGCATTGTCTTCATATAGTTTCTCGTAAAGAACGGCAACCTTTTCGTTTCTTGAAAGTGCTTTACCAAGTTCCGATTCAAGATAATTCTTTTCAGCAACCACATCGGCATTAGTCTTTTTAGCAAGCAACTCTGCAAAAGCGTTTTCATCCTCTTTTAAGAATGAAGCCAACCTGCGAAGTTCAAGCATTACTACCTGTTCTATTGCGTCTGCTCTTACATAGTGCCGTTTACCTATTGTGCAAGTGCCTCTGTAATCAATCTTTGAATTAGAACAACCAAAGAAGTGTATATCAGGATTTTTAGTATTGGTATGATACCACATCTTATGACCGCAATC
>CAJOQU010000083.1 GCA_905236975.1 uncultured Clostridia bacterium | reverse complement strand
GTATCAGACGATGCGGGGGACACTGCGGTCGATAGCTACCGGTCTATGAATCAGGACAGTGAACAACATCTGTATCAGCTGACTTTACGCGTGGCGGCATTGGCAGCCGACAAATTTTCATAAGCCGTAGGCAAAGCTTTTAAACCGGCGCCGCTCTGCTGATTTTGGCGGTTTTCCTTGCGGCATCAGTGAATTTTGTGGCTTTCTCGGCGCCCAAAAGCTTTGAAGAAAGCGCTTTTGAGTCTTTGCCGTGCGGCGACAAACTTGTAAAATTTTGTAGAAAATATAAAATTTTAGGCTGAAAAAGTGTTTTTTTGACAGAAAATTTTGGGGTATTGTTAGAAAAACAAAAAATATACAAAAATAGATTGATTTTTTTTTAAAAGTATGGTAAATATATAAGTACAAGCTTTTGCTTGCTGAAAAACGACTTCAAATAAAGGAATCGTTGAAATTTATTTTTGGAGGTTCTTACCATGAACAAAACAGAATTAGTTGCAGCCATTGCCGAACAGGCCGGTATTTCCAAAAAGGATTCAGAAAAAGCTTTAGCCGCTTTTATCGACACGGTTGCCGCCGAACTGAAAAAGGGTGAAAAAATCCAGTTGGTTGGCTTTGGTACTTTTGAAGTACGTGAGCGCGCCGCCCGCACCGGCATCAATCCGCAGACCAAACAGCAGATTGAGATCGCCGCTTCCAAAAATCCTGTTTTCAAGGCCGGTAAAGCTTTGAAGGATTCTATTGCGTAAGGCATACTTAACGACTGACCAGCCTCCCTTTTCAGGGGGGCTGATTTTATGGGTGAAACATGAGGTTAGATAAATATTTAAAAGTTTCGCGCATCATCAAACGGCGTACCGTTGCCAACGAGGCGTGCGACGCAGGCCGTGTTCTCATTAACGGGAAAGCCGCGCGTGCTTCGTATGACGTTAAGGTGGGCGACATCATTGAAATCGCCTTTGGCACCCGCCTTTTCAAGGCGCAGGTGCTTTCGGTGGCGGAAACGGTCAAAAAAGACGACGCGGCCGCTTTGTATAAAATAATCGAGTAATAAAGCCAGGCACCCCTGAAATATACTTAAAATAAAGAAGATCAAGGGGTGCTTTCTGTGGAGGAAACCGTACGCAGCAACCAAAATATTATTGTGGAAAACCGAAAAAAGCTCACACTTTCGGGGGTCAAGGATGTTCTGTCGTTTGACGAGGAAACCGTGGTGCTGGAAACCGTGTTAGGCCGCCTGACCGTTAAGGGCACGGGACTGCATATTGTGAATTTCGATGTAGGCAGCGGCGAACTGATCGCCGACGGCAAGGTGTACGCCGTGGTCTACACTGCCGAAGAGTCGGGCGGATTTTTCTCCCGCGTGTTCCGGTAAATTATGTGGGAAATCAATAATACCTCGCAAATATTATCCTTTTTGTATTCGGTGGGTTTCGGGTGCTTGTGCTGTGCGGTGTACGATATGTTCCGTATGCTGCGCCGGGTTGGCAAGCCCGGTGCCGTCGCGGTTTTTGTGCAGGATATTGTATACGCTCTGCTGTGCGCTTTTTTCTGTTTTTGTTTTTTGCTGTCTGTGACCGGCGGTAAATTGCGGTTTTATGTGTTTGCGGGAATGGCGTTGGGATTTTTGCTGTTTCGGCTTACGCTGTCGCGCCTGCTGTTTCCGCCGTTTGTGTGGATTGCCGCGCATTTGGCACAGGGATATCGGCTTTTTTGTCGTGCGGGAGGGCGTTTTTTAGACCGTTTCGAGGCGAAAGTTACGGTTTTTAAAGCGAAAGCTTGGGCGTTTTGCAAAAAGAATGGAAAACAGGTGAAAAAACTCTTGAAAAAGGGGTCGTAGTTGGTATATAATCACTTAAAAGGCTTGAAAGCGCAATTTTGCATCTCTTGGAGCATGGAAACATGAAAAAGAAAAAAAGAAAGCAAAAAAGCATTTTACTGCGGCTGATGATCTTGGGCGTATGCGTGTATATGATCGCCACGCTGGCCGGCCTGTGGCGCACCTTGAACGACAGTCGTTCGGAACTGGCGGAATTACAGGCCGAGTACGAAACCAAGACAAACGAAATTGAAGAATTAGAGGCTATGCTGGCTGACGGCTCCCAAGCGAAGATCATTGAAAAAGCGGCGCGGGAGCGGCTTGGCTATGTCTACTCGGACGAGCAGGTCTTTATTGATATATCGGGCAATTAAGGCAATCCGTCAGGAAATTGATTTTTAAAAATTTGAGGAGGAACAACGCCTTTTATGGAGCTTACGGTAGGACAGATCATCGAAGGCAAGATCACCGGCATTACCAATTTCGGGGTCTTTGTTGATTTGGGCGAGGGGAAATCGGGAATGGTGCATATTTCCGAAGTGGCCCGTACATACGTCAACGACATTAAGGATTTTTTCAAAATAGGGGACGAGGTCAAGGTCAAAGTCCTGAACATCGGGGAGGACGGTAAGATCGCCCTGAGCATCAAGCGCGCGTTAGAGCCCGAAAAGCCGGCTGAAAATCGCCCTCGTCGGGAAAAGCGCGATCATCAACCCCCAAAAATAGACGGGTCGTATACCTGGTCGCCCAAAAAGCAAGAACCGCAAAGTTTTGAAGAAATGATGAATCACTTCAAGCAGACCAGCGACGAAAAATTTTCCGAAATCAAACGCAAAAATCCCGAGATTCGGCGTACCAAACGGGGTGCGGCCAAATAATGGGAATGATCCGTTCTATTTCCGTTGATCAAATTCGGGAAACGGTCGCGGCGCTTTGCGTTGCCGCCAACAAGGATCTTCCGCCGGATATTAAGGAAAAGATCAAAACCGCCGCTTTTTGTGAGTCGGACAGGCTGGCAAAAAGCGTGCTTTGCGATCTGCAAAAAAATTTGCAGGCCGCAAAACAACTCGATCTTCCCGTTTGTCAGGATACCGGTATGGCGGTCGTGTTTTTAGAGATCGGGCAGGATGTGCATTTCACCGGCGGCTCTGTTTATGAGGCCGTGAACGAAGGCGTTCGGCAAGGGTATGAGCAAGGTCTGTTGCGCAAGTCGGTGGTGGGGGATCCCCTGCGCCGCGTCAACACGGGGGACAATACCCCGGCTGTGATTCATACCACCCTTTGCGAGGGGGATTCCGTCAAGATCACGGTGGCGCCGAAAGGCTTTGGCAGTGAAAATATGAGCGGCATGAAAATGCTCACCCCTTTTGACGGCCGCGCGGGCGTGGTTGACACCGTGCTTGCAATCGTCAAAAAAGCCTCCAATAATCCTTGTCCGCCTATGGTGGTGGGGGTCGGTATCGGCGGCGATTTTGAACAGTGCGCATGGCTTTCCAAAAAGGCGCTCTGCCGCGATACCACGGTCGGTCACCCCGATCCTTTTTACCGTGAATTAGAAGAAGAACTGTTAGAGAAAATCAACCGACTTGACATTGGCCCGCAGGGCTTTGGCGGTGTGACCACGGCGCTGGCCGTCAACATTGAAACGGCGCCCACCCACATTGCCGGATTGCCGGTGGCGGTCAACATCGGCTGTCATGTGACGCGGCATAAAACCGCCGAGGTTCGATGATGCAGACATTTACATTAGCGGCTCCCTGCCTATTTGGGGTAGAGGGCATTGCGGCGGAGGAATTCCGCCGTATGGGCATTGAAAACGTTACGGCTGAAAACGGCCGCGTTTTGTTTACCGGCTCGGCGGAAATGATAGCAAGGGCAAACATCTGCTCGCGTTTTGCCGAACGGATTTTGATTGTAGTCGGAACTTTTTCGGCCGCTACATTTGACGACCTTTTTGAGGGCGTGAAAGCCCTTCCGTGGGAAAACTACATCCGGCAGGACGACGCCTTTCCCGTGAACGGCTGGAGCATTGATTCGGCTCTGCACAGTATACCGGATTGTCAGTCCATTATCAAAAAAGCGGTTGTGGAGCGGCTGAAACAGCGTTACGCGGTGGTGCGCTTTGCCGAGACCGGTCCGGCGATTCGGATTCGGTTTTCGATTCATAAAAACAATGTCACCATGATGATCGACACTTCGGGGGATGGCTTACATAAGCGCGGCTATCGCGCCCATGCCAACGCCGCGCCGATTAAAGAAACGTTGGCTGCCGCCATTTGCGATCTGGCGCGCATTTATCCAGATACCCAGGTGTTTGATCCCTTCTGCGGCAGCGGTACAATACTGATCGAAGCGGCTTTGACAGCCACCAAAACGGCGCCGGGTTTACGCCGCCGCTTTGCGGCCGAGCGTTTCGGTTTTTTGGACGAACGCATTTGGCAAGTGGAACGTACCCGCGCACAGGACTTGATTTTGCATCATATTGATTTTTCGGCACAGGGGTTTGATATTGATCCGGCCTGCGTGGCGCTCACGCTGGAAAATGCCAAAAAGGCAGGGGTGGAGCGTTATGTCAAGGCTTCCGTGGGGGACGTCCGCCATTTCACACCGCCGGCATGTCGCTGCCTGACGATCACCAACCCGCCTTACGGGGAGCGTTTGTTGGAGGTGCGGCAGGCCGAGGAGCTTTATACCATCATGGGTAAACGCTTTGTTGGGGGAGAAGGCAGAAAATACGCGATTATCAGCCCGCATGACGAATTTGAAACCTATTTCGGAAGAACCGCCGATAAACGGCGTAAGCTTTACAACGGCATGATCCGGTGCCGGTTGTATCAGTATTTTAAAAATGGAGGAAAAAATCATGAAGAAATTTTTTGAGGAATTTAAGGAGTTTATCTCCAGGGGAAATGTCATTGATTTGGCAGTCGGTATGATTATCGGCAGCGCGTTTACGGCAATCGTGACCTCGCTTGTCAATGATATCGTGATGCCTCTCATCGGCGCGTTGTTCGGAGGTATTGATTTTACCTCGCTGCGCTGGGTTATCCGCGAAGCAAGCGAAGGGGTGGAAGAAGCCTCGTTGAATTACGGTAACTTTATTCAGCAGATTGTCAACTTCCTGTTGATTGCGCTGGTTATCTTCAGCGTGGTTAAGGGCATCAATACCTTGCGCGAAAAAATGGACAAGAAAAAAGAGGAAGAAGAGGAGGAAGCGCCGGCTGAGCCTTCTGAGGAAGTGCTCCTGCTGCGTGAAATTCGCGATTCTTTGAAAAAATAATCGCAAAACAAGCGGTTTAAAAGTGCTGCAGAAAAACGCTTTCGACCTTATCGGGCACCGAAAGCGTTTTTCTTGGTTTTTGGGGCTCACAGACCGCAATTTGCCTCTTGACAAAAAGGATTCGGTGGCATATAATGGTATCGTAATCTTCAGGGCGAGGTGTAATTCCTCACCGGCGGTATAGCCCGCGAGCCATTTTGGTTGATTCGGTGAAATTCCGAAGCCGACGGTATAGTCCGGATGAAAGAAGAAAATGTTATAGCAATATTGCATTTCTCAGCGCCCTCTTAAAAGAGGGCGCTTTTTCTTTCCCGTGTTTTCCCTGGATTCAGAAAGGAAGAAAAACAATGAAAACAAATGTCAAAAACCGTTTGAATGTCAGAGCCATCGCGGTGACATCGGTGATGGGTGCGGTCGGGTTCGTGCTGATGCTGTTGGAGTTTCCGCTGCCGATGCTCATCCCCGCTTTTATCAAGCTGGATTTTTCCGAATTGCCTGCCATCATTACCGCCTTTGCCTTTGGCCCGGCGTATGGGGTTTTGGTATGCCTGATCAAAAATCTGCTGCATCTGTTTGTAAGCGGCTCCGCCGGGGTGGGCGAGCTTTCCAACTTTTTGTTGGGTGCGGTCTTTACCTTTACGGCAGGTATGGTGTACAAACGGCGAAAAACCCGCAAAAATGCCTTTTTGGGCGCATTACTCGGTGCAGTACTGATGGCTGTGTTCAGCTTGGTCAGCAATTATTTTGTGGTTTATCCCGCCTATGTGGTGCTGTACGGCATGCCGATGGAGGCCATCATTGGCATGTACCGGGCGATCCTGCCCTTTGCGGACACCCTGATCAAAGATTTGCTGATCTTTAACCTGCCGTTCACCTTTTTAAAGGGGATGATCGATACCGCCATCTGCTTTTTGGTGTATAAACGGCTGTCACCGATTTTAAAAATTGGAAAAAACTGAAAAATTCAAAAAAATGTTGTTGAATTATACGCGAATTTGTTTTATACTAAGGTTTAGACCAAATTAAGAATTATGAGGTGGATTTTATGAAAACCATCGGCGTATTGACCAGCGGGGGTGACGCACCCGGTATGAACGCCGCTGTTCGTTCGGTCGTGAGAACGGCCATTTCCCTTGGAATGAACGTAAAGGGCATCCGCAGGGGGTACAACGGCTTGATCGAAGGCGACATTATTGATTTGAGTGCTCGCTCGGTGTCGGATATTATTCATCACGGCGGCACCATGCTGTATACCGCGCGCAGTCCGCGCTTTAAGACCGAGGAAGGCATGCTGGAGGCGATCGCCACCTGCAAAAAATACGGCATAGAAGGCATTGTAGTCATTGGGGGCGACGGCTCTTACCGCGGTGCGCGGGATTTGTCGCTGCACGGCATTCCCTGCGTGGGGGTGCCCGGCACCATTGATAACGACATTGCCTCGACCGAATACACCATCGGGTTTGACACGGCGATGAACACTGCCGTGGAAATGGTGGATAAAATTCGCGATACCGCCCAGTCGCACGATCGCTGCAGCTTAGTAGAGGTCATGGGTCGCCACGCCGGTTACCTGGCGCTGCAAACCGGCATCGCCGTGGGAGCCAGTGAAATTTTAGTGCCGGAGTTGGATTTCAAATTAGAGGATGTTATTCAAAAAATCCTGACTATGTGGCGCAACGGCAAAAAGCACTTTATCATTGTGGTGGCGGAAGGCGTCGGCGGTGTGGATGAAATGGCCAAACAAATTGAGGCGGCCACCGGTATTGAGACCCGTTCTACCGTGTTGGGTCACGTGCAGCGCGGCGGCAATCCCACCGTGCGTGACCGTGTGATGGCCACGCAAATGGGCTATGCGGCGGTCAAGCTGTTGAGCGAAGGCAAGGGCAATCGTGTGGTGGCCTACAAGGACGGCGAAATTGTGGATTATGATATCTATGAGGCGTTAAACATGAAAAAGCCGTTTGATATCGACATGTATGAGATCGCGCAGGCAACCTCGATCTGAATTCTACCGCCCGGAAGACCTTGGTCTTTCGGGCGAATTTCTATACGGTTGGTTAAGCCTGTTGGAAGGGAGTGGTCACCATGCCGCTTGACAGTGCAGAAAAAGTCATGGTTGGCATGAGCGGGGGCGTGGATTCCTCGGTTTGTGCGGCGCTTTTGATGGACATGGGTCACAGCGTGACCGGCGTGACCCTGCGTTTATATGACGGGGAGGACTATCAAAACGGTGAGACCCGCACCTGTTGCTCGCTGTCTGACGCGGAGGACGCCAAGGCTGTTTGTGCAAAGCTCGGCATTCCGCATTACGTCTTTAATTTTAAGCGAGATTTTGAAGAAAAGGTGATTCAAAATTTTGCCGAGGTATACAAGCGGGGAGGTACGCCCAACCCCTGTATTGACTGCAACCGATACATTAAGTTCGACGCGATGCTGCGCCGTGCTCAAACACTGGGTTTTTCCAAAATTGCAACCGGGCACTACGCCACCGTGCGGCGGGATAGCGACGGTCGGTACCTGCTTTGCCGATCGGCCGATCCCACCAAAGACCAGACTTATGTGTTATATTGCATGACACAGGAGCAGCTTGCGCATACGCTGTTCCCGTTGGGCGGTCTCACCAAAAGTGAGGTGCGGGAGTTGGCGCGGCAAAAAGGGTTGGTTACGGCCAAAAAGCCGGACAGTCAGGATATCTGTTTTGTCCCGGATGGGGATTATGCCTCGTTTATTGAACGCTATAGCGGCTGTGCCTTCCCAAAGGGTGATTTTGTGGACGAAAGCGGTGTGCGGTTAGGCGCGCACGGCGGGGTGATCCGCTATACCATCGGCCAGCGTAAAGGCCTTGGCATTGCGTTCGGTAAACCGACCTTTGTACTGGAAAAGAACGCCGAAACCAATACCGTGGTGCTGGGGGATGAACAAAAGCTTTTTTACCGGCAGGTGTTGGTCGATCGGGTGAATTGGATCGCATTTGACAAACCATCGGGCGAAATGCCGGTCACCGCTAAACTGCGGTACTCTCAAAAAGAGCAGGAGGCAAGGCTGATCCCCCTGTCGGATAACAGCGTGCTGTTAGAGTTTAAACAACCGCAGCGCGCCCCCAGCCCCGGGCAATCGGCCGTGTTTTATCAGGAAGATGTGGTCGTGGGCGGCGGTGTGATTCGAAAAGGAGTCAGAGAACATGGAACCGAGAATTGAAAAAACCATCCGGGCGTTAGAACAGAACAACATGAAGGCTTTTTATGCCGAAACCAAGGAACAGGTTTGTGATTTGGTTAAGGGTTTGCTTTTTGAAGGCGCGATCATCACGGCGGGCGGATCACAGTCGCTTAAGGAAAGCGGTGTATGGGAAATTTTGAACGATCCCGCGTATCGCTTTTATGACCGTACCAGACCAGGTTTGACCCCCGAAGAACAGTTGGAGACTTTTCGCATGGCGATCGGCTGTGACTTTTTCTTTTGCTCCTCCAATGCGGTGACAGAAAACGGCGAGCTGATCAATGTGGACGGCAACGGAAACCGCGTCTCCTCCATTTGCTTTGGTCCCAAAACCGTCGTTATGGTTGTGGGCGTGAATAAACTGGTACGGGATATCGACCAAGGCTTTTTGCGTATCAAGCAGATCGCCGCTCCACAAAACAGCGAACGCCTGCATACCGGCACACCCTGCGAAAAAATGGGGAAATGCGTCTCGCTATGCAAAAACGATCAGCCCGGCATGACAGCAGGCTGTCAGGATGAAAAACGCATATGCTGCGACTATTTGGTGTCCTCTCTACAGCGCACAAAGGGGCGTATTCAGGTTATTTTGTGCGGGGAATCGCTTGGTTATTAAATGAAAATAAACGGCATATCTTTTGGTAGGGGCGTGATAGATTAACGCGCCCGATGATAGAGGGGTGTGCCGTTTTGAAAAAATTTCTTTCTTTTTTGCTGGTATGGTGTTTGCTGTCGGTTTTTCCGGTAACAGCGGAAACGGCGGTGACCGTTTCAAGCGAGTACAAAATCACTGCGGAAGATGAAGCTCCGCTTGACACGGCGGCTACCAATGCCGCCATCGGTCAAACGCTTGATATCAAGGCCAAATCGGCGGTTTTGATGGAGCCGGTCACCGGCAAGGTACTGTACGAGGCCAACGCCGACCAACCTCTGCCGCCTGCCTCCATTACCAAGGTTATGTCGCTTTTATTGATCATGGAAGCCATCGACCGGGGGGACATTGACCTTGAAACGGTGGTGACTGCAAGCGAACATGCCTGCAGCATGGGCGGTTCGCAAATTTGGCTGGAGCCCGGCGAGACCATGACGGTCGATGAGTTACTCAAAGCCACGGTCATTGCCTCGGCAAACGACGCCTGCGTGGCGCTTGGCGAGCTGATTGCGGGCAGCGAAGAGGGCTTTGTGGCGCAAATGAACGCCCGCGCACAGGAACTTGGCATGACCAATACCCATTTTGAAAACTGCACGGGGCTTGACGCCGACGGGCATGTTACGACTGCTTATGATGTGGCCGTGATGTCAAGCGCGTTGATTCAGCATGATCTGATTAAAAATTATTCCACCGTTTGGATGGATACCCTGCGCGACGGAAAAAGCGAACTGGTCAATACCAATAAACTGGTGCGCTTTTACGAGGGCGCCACAGGGCTCAAGACCGGCACGACCTCGGTCGCAAAATACTGCCTGTCGGCCACAGCCGAACGGAACGGCCTTCAACTGGTGGCGGTCATCCTGGCGGGGGATACCAGCAATGATCGGTTCAACGGCGCGAAGAAACTGTTGGATTACGGCTTTGCCAACTACAGTTTTTCCGCCATAGAGGCTGAGCTGCCTGAGGATTTGACCGTTACGGTAGAAAAGGGCGTAAATAAAAATATCTCTGTCCAGGCGGAGGGTACGCTCGAGGTTCTTCTGCCAAAAAGCGATGCGAATAACATCGTTCGCACAGTGAAAATGGACGAAACGGTCGCGGCTCCTGTAAGTCGGGGCGATCGGGTTGGCGAGGTCGCACTTTATAACGGCGACGAACTGCTTGGCGTGATTCCCATTGTTTCGGCCGAGGATTCTGAACGGTTGAGTTTGGGCTATACCATCTGCCGAATTTTAAAGGGCTTTTTGCAATTATAACCGTAAAGAGATTCTATTGTCGGGCGGACTTTTGACGGGGAGAAGCCTCTTTTATGAAAAACTTTTTATGAATATCTCGTTTTGCTCTTGAAAAAAGTGGTAAGTTATTGTACAATAAAAGAAAAATAAAAAGTAGGGTTTGTTTCATGGCAATTCGATTTGATTCTTTTTACGCAAGGGAATTTATCAAAGAAAACGATTTAAAGGGTCTTGTCCCGCAAGTGGCGTCGGCGCACGAAATGCTGCACGCTCATGCCGGACTCGGCAATGATTTTTTGGGCTGGCTTACTCTGCCGACCGATTACGATAAGGCTGAGTTTGCCCGCATTAAAGCGGCGGCAGCCAAAATCCGACAGGACAGTGATGTGCTGGTAGTCATCGGGATCGGCGGGTCTTACCTCGGCGCACGCGCGGCCATTGAGTTTATCAAGGGTCAGCATTATAACGCTCTGCGCGGCGATGCTCCCGAAATTTATTTTGCCGGCAACAGTATCAGCGGCGCCGCACTGCATGACATTATGGCGCTGTGTAAGGGCAAGCGGGTTTCGGTCAATATCATCTCGAAATCCGGCACTACCACCGAACCCGCGGTGGCTTTCCGGGTGCTGCGCAGCTATCTGGAACAGCAATATGGCGAAAAAGAAGCCGCAAGCCGCATTTACTGTACTACCGACCGCGCGCGCGGCACGCTGAAACAACTGGCCGATGAAAAGGGTTACGAGTGCTTTGTCATTCCGGATGATGTGGGCGGTCGTTTCTCGGTTTTGACGGCGGTTGGGCTTTTGCCCATTGCGGCGGCGGGGATCGACATTGATCGCCTGATGGCCGGGGCGGCCGCGGCGGCGGAGGATTACTGCGATCCTGATCCGGCAAAGAATGATTGCTATGCTTACGCGGCATTGCGCAACGCCTTTTACCGCAAAGGCAAATCGGTAGAATTGTTGGTTAGCTATGAACCGCGTTTCACCATGATGGCCGAATGGTTCAAACAGCTTTTCGGCGAAAGCGAGGGCAAAGATCATAAAGGTCTTTTCCCGGCGTCAGTCATTTTCTCGACCGATTTGCACTCCATGGGTCAGTTTATTCAGGACGGCAGCCGCATCATGTTTGAAACGGTGGTCGCTTTTGATCACAGTGACGCGGATATTACCGTGGAAGAAGAACAACAGAACGGCGACGGCTTAAACTTCTTAGCCGGAAAACCACTGTCTTATATCAATCAAAAAGCTTTTGAAGGCACGGTTTTGGCACATACCGACGGCGGTGTGCCGAATCTGGTCATTCATGTGGAAAAACCGGATGAAGAAAACCTCGGCCGCCTGATCTATTTCTTTGAAAAGGCTTGTGCCATTTCGGGGTATATGCTGGGCGTCAATCCGTTCGATCAACCGGGTGTGGAAAGTTATAAAAAGAATATGTTTGCCCTGCTTGGCAAACCCGGTTATGAGGCACAGAAGGCAGAGCTTGAAAAAAGACTGGGGCAGGCCTAAATGAGATACCGACTGCCTTAGGCAGTGAAATATAAAAGGAGCTGGTACAAATGATCAAACTTATCGTCGGAAAAAAAGGGTCAGGCAAAACCAAAAAATTGGTAGACATGGTGAACGAGGCGGCTAACACAAGCCTTGGCAATGTTGTTTGCATTGAGAGAGGCGATACCCTGACCTATTCCGTAACCCATAAAGCGCGTCTGATTGATATTCAGGAGCTTGCCATTGCTAATTATGGCGAGTATTACGGCATGCTTTCGGGCGTTAAAGCGGGCAATCATGATGTCACCCATATTTTTGGTGACGCCACTTTAAAGATCGGCGGTGCTGATTTGGATGAGCTTGCCGCTTTTTTGGCAAGAGTTTCCACCATTCCGGATGTAGAGTTTGTTTTTGCTATTTCAGCGGATCGTGCAGATCTTCCCGCAAAGATTGCGGATTTTGCCGAGTTCTGCTGATATCGCTTGCAATCGCACCATTTTAAACAACTGCATACAGAGAATCCCCCAAGAGGGCGCATGCCTTCTTGAGGGATTTTTCAGCGTTGCCGGTTACCGCCAAAACGGGAACCGTTATACAATATCAATACCGCAATTCTTGTCAAACGCGGGATTGCAGGCATAGAAATTGCGTGCATTCAGGCGTTGTTTCGTGCGTTCCAGCCCTTCACCAAAGCGTTGATAATGCACGACTTCGCGCTGACGCAGGAATTTGATGGGGTCGCGCACTTCGGGGTTGTCGATCAACCGCAGAATATTATCATAGGTGGTGCGTGCTTTTTGTTCTGCGGCAAGATCTTCGTGCAGATCGGAAATCGGGTCTCCTTTGGCCTGAATGTATTCCGCACGCCAGGGCAGGCCGGAGGCCGCGATGGGATAAACCGCTGAAGTGTGGTCAACATAGTATTTGTCAAATCCACTCTTTTTGATTTCTTCGATAGAAAGGTTTTTGGTCAACTGATAGACAATGGCACAGATCATTTCCATATGTGCCAGTTCTTCGGTGCCGATATCGGTCAGCAAGCCTTTCAATTCGTCGTATGGCATGTTGTAACGCTGGGTCAAATACCGCATGGAGGCAGAAAGCTCACCATCGGGACCGCCGAATTGGCTGATAATAATTTGTGCCGTGCGCGGGTCGGGTTTGCTGATTTTAACCGGATATTGCAGTTTTTTGTTATATTGCCACATAAGTTAATCGTCTCCTTTATTTTCCCAAGGCCATGGTTGTTTGATCCAGGCCCAGGTTTTGCCGGGTGTGACGTCGTCCACCTGTTTGATATACGGCCCGAATTTGGATTCATACTCTCGAATCAATTCGGCGCGGCGACGCTTGTAATTTTCAAACGCCGTCATGGCACGGTGATCGGTCGGGTGAGTGTCAAGAAACAGTACGGATTCGTATATGGCAAAGTCTATGGCGTCAATGCGTCGTTTTAATTCTGCTTTATTTTGCATTTGACATTCCCCCCGCTAAGAAAGGTTTGTACAAAGCCGGGAAGATGGTTCCGCGGTTAAAACCATTGTCTGGCTCATACGGAGTTCCGAAAACCTGCATATCGATCGAAACGATGGCGGGTAACCATTCCGCAGAAGGCGTAAGGTCGGTGGGCTCCATGTCGCCGGTGTATTTGTTTTCTTCCATTGTTCTTCTCCTTTTCACGCGGCCAAACCAACGAAAAGGAATCGATTGTATGGCTGATACTTGCGGTTTAAGGCCGCATGATATTTTTGTGTGAAAGCTGTTCTTCTTCCACCCATTATCAGTGTATGCGGCCAGGCAGTGATGCGGGAAAAATTTTTGATTGGGAGAGAGGGAAGTGAGGAATCGCTTATGGGTTTGCACGGTAGAATTCGTGCAAATAAAAGAAAAAAGCTTGAATTTTAAGTGAATTGCATTTATTATGGTATCATGATTAGGCGATTGCGAAATAGATATGAAGGAGAAAAATACATGAAATTCAGTAATCCGGTTTTGAACGTAAATAAAAAATCGCGTGATCCGGTAATCGTTCTGGGCGGTGACGGATATTTTTATTCCTGCTATAACGCGGTTGACCGCGTAATGGTGCGTAAATTCGCATCACTTTCCGAAATAGAGACGGCAGAGGAAAAAGCTGCTTATGTATGCACAGATGAAAGCTGTCCGAGGGATTGGTATGCTCCCGAAATGCATCTTATAGACGGGCATTGGTATATATACGGAGCGCCCGTTATACCAGGAATGCCAAATATACACGGCACATATGTACTGCGCTCAAAGACCGCCGATGCGTTCAGTGATTACGATTTTTGCGGTCCGCTCAAGGGGCTTGAAAACAAATGGTCGATTGATGCGACCGTTTTTGAGCATGACGGCGAATGGTATAGCGTTATTTCGTATAACGGACTCAGCATTGCGAGGATGAAGGATCCCGTAACACTTGCGCATGAGCCAATCACTATTGCAAACGCTGAACTGCCTTGGGAATGTGTCGGTTCACCGATTATTGAGGGACCTGCCGCGTTAAAGAAAAACGATATACTCTACATTGTGTATTCTGCCAGCGAAAGCCGTTGTGATGACTATTGTCTCGGAATACTTACCTTTAAGGGCGGCGATCTTCTTGATCCTGCAAATTGGGAAAAGCATCCTGAACCGGTTTTCAGTAAGGCAAACGGTCTGCACGGTCCGGGTCATTGCAGCTTTAGCAAAATGAACGGTCAGGATGTTATAGTTTACCACGCAAATCCCGTGAGCGGCACCGGCTGGACGGGAAGCTTTTTATGTGTTCAGCCCTTTAAATGGGAAAACGATTTTCCCGTATTCGGCGAACCGCTCAAAGAGTTTGAGCTGTAACCGCGAAATGGGCTGTTATCTTTAAAGAATACTTAAATATGACAAAAAACTTAAGCAATAGAATAATTGTTTTGGCTCTCTTGTATGTTCAAATGGGCACGGCTGCAAGTTAGGAATTAGGAAATTTGTGATAAAATCATTTTGAATTTTTAATGTTCATATTCATAATTTACATAATTCCTCATTGCGATTGCATTTCGCAATCGCCTATGGTATCATGATGAAAAGGAGACAATGAAATGAGCTTTTTTGATTACCGCCGAGTTGTCAACAAACTGGAAGTGGGGCTGGGGGGCGGCAGTCTTTTTCAGTTTGCCAACCGCGCGGGCGCACAGATGATGTCTTACTTGATCGAAACGCCCGAAGGCCGCCTTGTGATGATCGATAGCGGTCACCCGGAAGAGGAAGACGCTCTGTATATGCTGGAGGAAATCAAGCGGCATGGCGGCGAGGTGGATATGTGGTTCATCACCCATGCGCATAGCGATCACTTCGGCGGGCTATTATGGTTGTTGGAGCATGGGAAAGCGGCGGAAATCCGGATCAAAGAACTGCGATACTCCTTTCCTGCGCTTGAGTGGCTGAATCGATTGGAAAAAGGTGAGGCCGATCTGGTACAGCGTTTTTATGACAGCGTGACCAAAGCGAACCTTACGGTCAAGTCGCTTGAAAAGGGAATGGTTTTTCCCTGCGGCGGCATGACGTTTGAAATTTTGAACAGTTGTGAGCGGTATGAGGGATTCCCCCAAATTAACGATACATCCAT
>CAJOQU010000082.1 GCA_905236975.1 uncultured Clostridia bacterium | reverse complement strand
TCGGCCGATTTGCGCGCCGAACGCGCAAGCTCACGCTGTTTCTCCATCAGTTTACGGAAGGTCTCTTCGTCCACCGTCATATTCTTTTCGGCCAAAATATCCTTGGTCAGGTCAAGCGGAAAGCCGTAAGTATCATACAGCTTAAACGCGTCTTCCCCCGACAGCACGCCGCCGCCCGCGGTCAGGGCGTTCAGCATGGCAAGGCCTTGGTCGATGGTCTTATTGAAGTTGTTTTCTTCGTTGGCAATGACCTTTTTGATCAGCTCCCGCTTTTCTTCAAGCTCGGGGTAGCCCGCCTTGTTTTCAGCGATCACAGAATCGCACAGATCCGCCAAAAACGGTTTGTCAATGCCAATCAGCTTACCGTGGCGCGCCGCACGGCGGATCAATCGACGCAAAACGTAGCCGCGACCTTCGTTAGAAGGGATAATGCCGTCACTGATCATAAAGGTGGAGGCACGGATGTGGTCGGTCACGGCACGGATCGAAATATCCTCCTTTTCACCGGCGCCGTATTCCTTGCCCGACAATTCGCAAACCTTGTTCAAAATATTGCGAATGGTATCGACCTCGAACATATTATCGACCCCCTGCATCACGCAGGCAAGGCGTTCCAGCCCCATGCCGGTATCGATGTTTTTATGCTCCAGCTCGGTGTAAGTACCGTCCCCCATGTTGTTGAACTGGGAAAAAACGTTGTTCCAAATTTCCATGTAACGGTCGCAGTCACAGCCCGGCTTGCAATCGGGTGAGCCGCAGCCGTACTTTTCGCCGCGGTCAAAATAAATCTCACTGCACGGGCCGCAGGGACCGGTGCCGTGCTCCCAGAAGTTATCCTCCTTGCCGAGCTTGACGATATGCTCCTCCGGCACGCCGATCTTGTCCCTCCAAATGGCATAGGCCTCGTCGTCCTGCTCATAGACGGACGGCCACAGCAACTCCTTCGGGATGGCCAGGGTTTCGGTCAAAAATTCCCATGCCCAGGTGATGGCCTGCTCTTTAAAGTAATCTCCAAATGAGAAATTGCCCAGCATTTCAAAATAAGTGCCATGCCGCGCAGTATGCCCCACGCGCTCCAGGTCAGGCGTGCGGATGCACTTTTGGCAGGTGGTGACCCGCACCGACGGCGGTGTAACCTCCCCCGTGAAAAACTTTTTCATGGGCGCCATACCCGAGTTGATGAGCAACAGCGATTTGTCGTTGTTGGGCACCAGGGAAAAGCTGCCCAAACGCAAATGCCCTTTGGATTCAAAAAACGAAAGATACTGCTCGCGCAGATCATTAAGCGAAGTCCATTTCATGAAGACCCATCCTTTTATTTTTAACAGTTTTCAAAACATACTTATTATATCCTTTGGAATTCCTTTTGTCAACTTTTTCGCCCTTGTTTTTCCAACACGGCTGTGGTATACTGTTTTCGGTGAAAAACATGACCGATATTTATATGGTGATATGGTAATTCTGCCGTCATGGGAAGGGGCTGAAAAGCATGGTCATTCTGTCTGTCGATCTCGGAAAAGCGCGCACCGGTATTGCGATATCCGACGAGGGGGAGCGCTTTGCTTTTCCTAAAACCGTACTGACCGAATACCATTCCGAACGCCTGACCGATAAGGTGGCGGCGTTGGCCGCCGCGGAGGGCGCGGGGTTGATCGTGGTGGGACTGCCCAAAAATATGGACGGCAGTGCAGGCGCACGCGCCAAAGAATGTGAAGAGCTGGCGCACATGATCGCTGAAAAAAGCGGGATCGAGACCGTTTTGTGGGATGAACGCCTGACCACCGTTTCGGCACATGCGGCGTTGAACGCGACCGATACACGCGGCAAAAAGCGCAAGCAGGTGATCGACGCCGTGGCGGCGACCATGATTTTAGAGGATTACCTGCGTTTTCGGCAAAACCAACCGTAAAAAACAAAAAGGCGGCTTAAAATGCACTCGGCGGAACGCTTTCTGTTTGGAAAGCGTTCCGCCGAAATTTTTTATTGAAAACCAAAAAGTGTCCCCCCCTGCCGTAATGCGCTTAAGATAACCTGCATCAAGCAGGTGGGTGCCGGCCACATGGCTTCGCGCTCCCTTCTTCCGAACTCGGCACAGCCGCGGGAGGTCTGCAAGCCCGCCACATGAGCTTTGGCCCCGTAAAAAAAGGTTGTAGGGTTATATAAGTCGCGGTCCGCGAACAGCGCAGGACGAAACTTATTGGTCATCGATTTCAAAAAAGTCTTCTAAGCGTTCCACAAAGGCGTCGGCGATCATGTCGTACTCGTCGTCATCCTCAATTTCGTAATAGTATTCCTCGCCGTCTTCCTCGCCAACCTTTACAATGACCAGTTCGCCGCTGTCGTTCAGCATTTCCTGCGGGTCGTCGTAAATCGGCAACATGGCCAAATACCGGCCGGTATCGGTCTCAATGGCGTCTAACACCTCAAAGGTATATTCCTTGCCGCTGTCGTCTGACAGGGTGAGGATATCCGGGTCATAATCCTGTTGTTTTTTATTTTCGTCCATCATAATCACCAAATCCTTACTTGGACACAAAAAGCGATCCATCATCACGGATATGGTGATTATGATACGCATGTGCCACGGTTGCCACTATGTTGGCGAGTGGCACGCGCCCTATATTGTTAGCGTGATTTTTCACGCTAATCCTGCGAAAAGCTTCTGTATTTATTGTAACCCTTTCCGGGCGTGAAGTCAATGGGGAATCTTTCCCATTGTGTAATTTTTTTCAAAATCGATCACACGTTTAAATTGCGTTTCATACAACTCGCGATATTTCGGGCTGACCTCCAACAATTCGCCATGGGTGCCGGTCTCGGTGATGACGCCGTTTTCCATGACCATAATGTTATCGGCGGCGATCACGGTCGAAAGCCGATGGGCGATGACCAGGCTTGTACGGCCAAGCATGACGGAATTAAGCGCCGACTGGATCAAATTTTCCGAAATGGAATCCAGTGACGAGGTGGCTTCGTCTAAAATCAGGATTTTGGGGTCTTTCAGTACCACGCGGGCGATCGAGACCCGCTGTTTTTCCCCGCCCGAAAGCTTTAATCCACGGTTGCCCACAACCGTATCAAACCCCAAAGGCAACTGCATAATAAAATCGTAAATATTGGCTACCTTGCAGGCGTTCTCGATCTCCTCACGGTCAGCCTCGGGCTTGGCGTAAAGCAGATTTTCCAAAATGGTGCCGTTGAACAGGTAAGTATCCTGCGTGACCATACCGATGTTCGTGCGAAGATACGCCAAATCAAAATCCCGTACATCGGTTCCCGCCACCGTCACACTGCCCGAGGTGACGTCATACAGCCGCGGGATCATGCCGATGATGGTGGATTTTCCCGCACCCGAAGCGCCTACAATGGCCACCATGCTGCCGCTGGGAACGGTAAAACTGACTCCCTTTAAAATTTCTTTGGAATGTTCGTAAGAAAAGTGAACGTCGTGAAAGGCGATATCACAGACCGCAAGATCAGGTTTTTGCGGATTCTCGGGGTTTTCGATCTCGATTTTACGGTCAAAATATTCGAAAATACGGCTGAACAAGGCCAGCGAACGCACAAAATCGACCTGGAGATCAAGCAATGTCCGTACCGGTTGATACAAGCGGTTGACCAGTGCTACTACGACCGAAATATCCCCTACCGTTAGCCCTGTGTCAACCTTGCTGATGATCAGAAATCCGCCCACAAAGTAAATGAGCAGCGGCGCAATCTGAATGAACATCCCTAAAAACACATGAAACCAACTGCCCGCACGCTGTTCTTGAATGGTAATGTTGGTGGCCTCGTTATTGATATCACGGAATTTTTGGTATTCCGTTTGTTCCTTGGTAAAAAGCTTGACCAGCATGGAGCCGCTGACCGAGAGGGTCTCGTCAACATGTTGATTCAACTCGTCCTGCTTTTCCTGCGAAAGGCTGACCAGCTCCCAGCGCTTTTTGCCCACCATCTTGGTCGGCATAATCAGCAGCGGCAGAACGATCAATCCCACAATGGCCAGCCGCCAGTCGGTGTAAAACAGGTAAAAAACGCAGGTGGCCACGGTCAAAATGTTGCTGACGGTAGAGGTCAGCATGACCGATATCACCGAACTGACACCGTTGATATCGCTGTTCATGCGGGTGATGATATCCCCCTGCTTTTCATTGGTAAAAAAGGCGTGAGGCATGCGCTGCAGATGATCGTACATTTGGTTGCGCATGTCAAAGATGATTTTTTGCGAAATCCAGGAGTTGATGTATTGCTCCAATACCGAAATGATCTGCGCCGCCGCCAGCACCAAAAAGGCCAGCACCACCAACCGCAGTAAAACGCCAAGACCGGTATCTTCCGCGATGATCGCATCTACAATTTTACCCGTGATAATGGCGGGGAACAATCCTAACACCGCTGAAACAATCAGCGCAAAAAAGACAAGCAAAAACTGCCACTTGTATGGCTTTAAATAGCCCAGTATGCGAAGCAGTAAGGCTTTGCTTGCCTTGGGCCTTGCCTGCTTTTCCTCTTCGGTCAGGAACCCGCGCGGGCCCCCGCCGATGTGCATGGGTCCCCGCATTCCTGCGGGCGGCGGCGCCATTGGTCGCATGAACATCCTCCTTTAATCAAGGGGCATCGCCCCATCGTTCAGTCATGATCGGGGCACGAATCCGGGGCAGAAATCCCTTGTTGCAACCCCGATTCGCGCTAACTTATTTATTTTAACACATTTTTCCCACTTTGGCAAGTTTATGAACAAATTGTAAATTTGCATAAAAGTTATTCAAAAGTACTTGACAAATTAGATATTATATATTATAATCAAGACAGAAACAAGAAAGGCGTGAGTCCAATGAAGTAAGATCAAAAAAACGCGAAAAAAGTATTTGAAACGGTGAGACCCATGTATCATGTATCAACACCCGGCAGGGTTTTACAATAAAGCCGAAAAGGTGATTACCTATGATTGTGAGAAAAGCAGACTTCAAATAAATCAAATATAGGTGAGTCCAATGTACAATTTATAAATTTTCTGCATATAAACATTCCGACAAAACGGAGTGATGTCATTCAATTTCATTATGATGTGATTGTATTTTAACGGCGAAAAAAAGTCAAAACAAAAAATCAGCACGCCCGGCAAACAGCCGGGCGTGCTTTTATGCGGCTGAACGCCGCATAAAGGATTGGTCACAGTGCTTTTCGACAGACTGACGCCCCCGGCCATTTGACCGGGGGGCGTTTCCTTATGCAATTTTGCAAAAATTATTCCGCCGCGGGTTCTTCAGCGGGAGTCTCATCGACCGGTTGTTCCGCCGGTGCTTCCACAGGTGCGGCTTCTTCAACGGGCTCAGTCGCAGCCTCGGTGATCGGTTCCTCCGCCGGTTGCTCAACGGTCTCGGCAACGGGTTCTGCCGAATCCTCGGCAGCCTCAGCGGCCTGTTTTGCCGTTTCCTCTGACGCCTCATAGACCACTTCATTCTCAACCGCGGCAGCCGTTTCGGGTTCTGCAGCCACTTCGGGCTCTAACAGCGCACGGATGGAAAGACTGACGCGCTTTCTGTCAAAGTCAATGGCGACGATCTTCGCGTCAACCTCTTGCCCGACAGTCAGTTCGTCCTGCGGTTTGGCAATATGCTTGTTGGCGATCTGCGAAATGTGGATCAGGCCGTCAATACCGGGAATGATACGGGCAAACGCACCGTATGTAGTCATGCTGACAATGGTGACCTTCACGATATCGTCTACCTTGTAGTTGTTTTCAAAGATGATCCACGGATTCTCCTCGGGCTTTTTGTAACCCAATGAAATCTTGCGTTTTTCGGTATCGAGCGCTTTGACGTAAACCTCGACCGTGTCGCCGACCAGCACAACCTCCGACGGGTTTTTGATCTTTTGCCAGGAAAGTTCGGAAATATGGATCATACCGTCTAC
>CAJOQU010000081.1 GCA_905236975.1 uncultured Clostridia bacterium | reverse complement strand
GGCCGATTTCAACGCGGTCTGGAGCGCCAATACCGAGCTGGACCCGGTCGGCGCTTGTATCGGCCCCAAGGGCGCCCGTGTGAACAAGATTGTGGAAGAACTCTCGGGCGAGAAGATCGACATTGTACGCTACAGCGACGACCCGTGTGAATTTGTTTCCGAGGCCATTTCGCCCGCTAAGGCGTCATCGGCTGAAATTGAAAGCGAAGACCCCAAAATCTGCAAGGTCTGTGTGCCTGAGGCGCAGCTGTCGCTGGCCATCGGCAACAAGGGGCAGAATGTGCGGCTTGCCGCCAAGCTGACCGGCTGGAAGATCGACATTCACCCCGAAAGCGGATTTTACGGCGAATAAGCCGGCGCTTTCATCGTATTTGAAATACAGTTGCGGAAAGGGGATCCGATATGGCGACAAAAAAAATACCGATGCGCATGTGTACCGGCTGCCGGGAAATGAAACCCAAGCGCGAGCTGATTCGTGTGGTCAAAACGCCCGATGGGGAAATCAAGCTTGATCCCGTGGGCAAAATGAGCGGGCGGGGCGCTTATGTGTGCCGTTCGGCCGGATGTCTTGCCAAAGCGGAAAAATCCGGCGCCTTTGGCCGTGCGTTCGGCATGAATGTACCAAAGGATGTTTTCGCCGCGATTCAAAAGGAGCTTGAAACGATTGAACAGTAAATCGCGTTCGCTTTTGGGCTTTGCGGCGAAGGCGGGCAGGCTGTCTTACGGGATGGAGGCCACGGTCGATTCCCTGAAACGCGGCCGGGCGTATTTAGCTCTTGCGGCCTGCGACATTTCCGCAAAAAGCAAAAAAGAGGTTGCCTTTTTTGCCGATCAAAACGCCGTGCGCTTTTGCGTTTTGAACGAGGCAGACAGCAAAACCTTGTCAGACGCGGTCGGGCGCAAATGCGGCATTTTATCGATCAATGACAGCGGTTTTGCAGACGCTTTTATAAAGGCGCACGAAGAAGGAGGAAACGGTAATGACGAATAAATATAAAGTAAGTGATCTTGCGAAAGATTTTCGAATGACTTCGAAACTGATGGTTGCTTTTATCAAAGAGCAGACGGGGCTTGATAAAAAGAGCAGTATGACGCTGGACGAAACCGAGATCGCCTTGGTGTTCGACGCGTTGACACGGGAGCATCAGGTCAAAAGCTTTACGGATTATTTCGCCACGGGCGAGGAATCCCGTGCGGCGGCCAAAAAGGCGCGTGAGGACGAAAAACAGAAAAAGCTTGCCGAGCAAATGGCTATTTTAGAGCAGTTAAAGGCGGCCGCGGCGGCACAGAATGCTGAAAAGACCGAGCAACAGGTTGAAAAAGCCGAGGCCAAGCATGAAGAAAAAACGAAAGAGAAAACAAAAGTCAAAGAAAAGGCCAAAGAAACATCTAAAGAAACGGCGGCCAAGTCTGAAGAAAAGGCCGAACAAAAGCCGGTTGAAAAAACGCAGCCCGCAAAGACGGAGGCCAAGGCGCCGGGCAAGCCCAAGCAGGATCAAACCGGTAAAAAGGAAAAGAAGTCTCCTGCCAAGGAAACGCCCGCGAAGCCGCATGGCGTTTCCGATCCGCAGCCCTTTGTTTCCAAAAAGAAGGACAAAACACCCGGTGAAGCGCCCAAGCGCGGACCGGCTGAGATTCGCCATGTTGACACTCGTACCTCCAACGTGAATATTGATAAATACAACGAAAAGTACGAGCGGATCGCTCCGGCCAACACCATGAAGGATAATTTCTCGCGCAAGCAGAAGATCAAACAGAAATCGCAGGATTACCGTCGGCCGCAGGGCGCTAAGCGTGAGACCGAGGCCGATAAGATACGCCGCATGCAGTTGGAACGCATCAAAAAGACCCCCATCACCGTCACGGTGGGTGACGAAATCACGGTCGGTGAGCTTGCCGCCGCGTTAAAGAAAACCGCCGCTGAGGTCATCAAAGTGCTTTTGAAGCTCGGCATGATGGCCACGGTCAATCAGGTGATCGACTATGATACCGCCGAGATCGTGGTCACCGAAATGGGCGCTAAAATCGAAAAAGCGGTCGTGGTCACCATTGAAGAGCGCATTATCGACGACACCGAAGACAGTGCGGAAAGCTTGCAATCCCGCGACCCGGTCGTGGTGGTTATGGGTCACGTTGACCACGGAAAAACCTCTTTGCTTGACGCGATTCGCAACACCGCTGTGACCGATACCGAGGCCGGCGGCATTACCCAGCACATCGGTGCCTACCGCGTGAACTGCAACGGAAACAATATCACCTTCCTTGACACGCCGGGACACGCCGCCTTCACCTCCATGCGCAAACGCGGCGCCATGGCGACCGATATCGCCGTGTTGGTCGTCGCGGCAGATGACGGCATCATGCCCCAAACCATCGAGGCGATCAGCCATGCCAAGGCCGCCAAGGTGCAGATTATTGTGGCTATTAACAAAATGGATAAACCCGAGGCCAACCCCGACCGCGTTTTGCAGCAGCTGACCGAATATGAGTTGGTGCCCGAGGAATGGGGCGGCGACGTCATCTGCGTGCCGGTTTCGGCCAAAACGCATGAAGGCATTGATAAACTGCTTGAGAATATTTTGCTGGTCTCGGAAATGATGGAATTAAAAGCCAATCCCAACCGCCGCGCCAAGGGCATTGTCATTGAGGCAAGGCTGGATAAGGGTCGTGGTCCGGTGGCCTCGTTGTTGGTGCAAAACGGCACCCTGAACACCGGGGACATCATTGTGGCGGGCACCGCTGTCGGCCGTGTGCGTGTGATGACCAACGAAAACGGAAAAGAATTAAAAACCGCGGGGCCGTCGGTGCCGGTTGAAATTACCGGTCTTGCCGAAACGCCCAACGCGGGCGATGCGTTTGACGCCGTGTCGGATGAACGCCTGGCGCGTGAGCTGGTTGAACAACGCAAACAAAAGGCTAAGGAAGAATTGTTCAACGCCAAGCAAAAGGTCACGCTGGATAATCTGTTCGATCACCTGAGCGAGGGCGATTTGAAAGAACTCAACGTCATTGTCAAGGCGGATGTGCAGGGCAGTGTGGAGGCCGTGCGTGAAAGTCTTGTGAAGCTTTCAAACGAGGAAGTGCGCGTGAATGTGATTCATGGCGGCGTGGGCGCGATCAACGAATCGGATGTCACGCTGGCGCAGACCTCGGGCGCGATCATTGTCGGGTTCAATGTACGTCCCGACGGTGTGGCCAAATCAGCCGCTGAGCGCGATGGCGTGGATATGCGTATGTACCGCGTGATTTATGACTGCATTGAAGAGATCCAGGCGGCCATGAAGGGTCTGCTGGCACCCAAATTCCGTGAGAATCAATTGGGCACGGCCGAGGTGCGCAGCGTTTACAAAATTTCCAATGTGGGCACCATTGCGGGTTGTTATATCACCGACGGCAAGGTGCTGCGTTCGGCACAGATTCGCCTGGTGCGTGACGGCATTGTGATCTGTGAAGATAAGATCGCATCTTTGCGCCGTTTTAAGGATGACGTAAAAGAAGTGGCACAGGGCTATGAGTGCGGCATCGGGCTTGAAAAGTTTGCCGATATTAAAGAGGGCGATGTGTTCGAAGCCTTTGTAATGGAGGAGTATACGGAATAATGGCCGGTTACAGAATCGATCGGATCACGTCGGATATCCGCCTGACTTTATCCGAGCTGCTGCGCGGCGTGAAAGATCCGCGCGTCAGCAAGCTGCTTAGTATTGTAAAGGTGGACGTTTCGAACGATCTTTCCTATGCGACCGTTTATGTCAGCGCCATGGAAGGGTATGAGACCACCGTGGCCTCGGTCAAGGCGCTCAAAGGCGCTGCGGGTTACCTGCGGCGGGAATTAGGGGCGCATATGTCACTGCGCAAGGTGCCGGAATTGCGTTTTGTGGCTGATAACTCGATCGAGCAAAGTGCGCAGATCGCGCGTATTATCGAATCGTTTGGCGGTGAAAACAACCATGGATCAGAATAAGAACTCCACCTGCCGGGAGCTTTCTTTACGACAGACGGCAAAATTCTTAAAACGGCACGATCATTTTATCATTCTGACCCACGCTTCACCCGACGGTGATACGCTGGGTTCGGCCTATGCGCTTTATTACGGTCTGAACGAGATCGGCAAAACGGCTTCTGTGCTTTGCCCGGATGTGATCCCCAAAAAGTACGATTACTTTGCCCGCAAGACCGACCATGTTGCACGGGAGAACGCCACCGTTATCGCGGTGGATGTGGCGGATCCGTCCCTGCTTGGCGCTTTGCGGGATGAATTCGGCGACGCGGTGGATTTGACCATCGATCACCATATTTCCAACAAACGGTTTTCCAAATACCTTTATTTAGACGCCGATGCGGCCGCCACGGCGGAGTCCATGTTTGAGCTGCTGCGGCTGATGAAGGTCAACATCAACGATATCACGGCGAAGGCGCTTTATACCGGCATTGCAACCGATACCGGCTGCTTTAAGTACACCAATGTTACCGCCAAGACCCACCTGATTACCGCGCAGTTGTACGAGTTCAACCTCGGCGCTGCCGAAATCAACCGTCTGATGTTTGAAACCAAGCCGCGCCGGCTGTTAGAGCTGGAGCGCATGGTGTTGGAGGCGTCGGAATTCCATTTTGGCGGCAAATGTGTGGTGTTGCCGGTTACCGCTGACATGCAGATCAAGACCGGTTGCAGCGGCACCGAGCTGGATGGCATCGCGGTGATCTCCCGCAGTATCGAGGGGGTCATGGCAGGGATCACCATCAAACAGATCGATGATACTGAATTTAAAATTTCCCTGCGCACCTTCCCGCCGCTTGACGCCTCGGCTATTTGCCAAAAACTGGGCGGCGGCGGTCACAAAGGGGCAGCGGGCGCCAATGTGAAGGGGTCGCTTGACGAAGTAAAACAAGCTGTTTTAAGCGCTGTTGGGCAGGCTTTGGAGGAAACCGATGCAGGGACTGTTACTGCTGAATAAACCGGCGGGCATGACCTCATTCGCGGCGGTCGCGGCTTTAAAAAGACTTGCGGGCGAAAAACGTGTGGGGCATACCGGTACGCTGGATCCCATGGCGACCGGCGTACTGCCTGTATTGTTTGGCAGGGCAACGGCATTGTCGGGCCTGCTGTTAGAGGCGGATAAAAGATATACCGCCGCCATTCGGTTGGGACTGACCACCGATTCCGACGATATCACCGGCAGGGTGCTTGTGGAAAAACCGGTCGCCGTTACGCCGGAACAGTTGACGCAAACGTTGACCGACTTTACCGGCACCATTTTACAACGTCCGCCGGCTTACAGCGCCATTAAAAAAGACGGCGTGCGTCTTTACCGTTTAGCGCGAGAGGGCAAATCGCCCGAAGTTCCCGCACGGCAGGTCACGGTTCATGCCATCACACAGACCTCGCCGATTCACGACGACCATGTTTTTACCGTCGATGTGCGGGTTTCCAAGGGAACCTATATCCGTTCTTTGGCGCGGGATATCGGGCAGGCGCTCGGTTGCGGAGCTTGTCTTTCATCGCTCTGCCGCACAGCGGCTTCGGGCTTTGATCTTTCCGATTGTGTTCCGCTTGACCGGCTTACGGCCGAGAATATCGGGCAGTATGTAGTCAGCGAAGAAAGGGCCGTTTCGCATTTGCGAGCCGTTTCGGTTACCGAAAAACAGGCGGTGCGTTTCTGTAACGGCGGGCAACTTGCCTTTGAACGCTTAAAATTGACTGATCCCGCCGAAAATGAGCTGTTTCGGGTTAAATTCGGCGACACGCTGCTTGGCGTCGGTCGGGCGGATATCCTTCGGGAGGAGGTTGCCATTGCGTGCGTATTGAACCGTTTTCAGGGAGGTTAGGATCATGCAGACCGCATTAGCACTCGGCACCTTTGACGGGGTGCATCGGGGTCATCGCGCCGTACTCGATCTGCCACGGCAATGTAAAAAGGTTGCGGTCATTTTTGCAAGGCCTCCTAAAGCCGAGAAGGTCGATGGAGTCAAATTGATTATGACCTATGAGGATAAGTGCCGGGCACTCAAAAACATCGGCATGGATGAGATTGTAACCTTGGATTTTCGCCGGGTTTGCAATCTGTCGCCGCAGGACTTCTTGTCCTATTTGCAGCGGACTTTTTCGCCTGCGGTGATCTCTTGCGGGTTTGATTACCGCTTTGGAAAAGACGCGGCAGGTGACGCCGCACTGCTGCAGAATTTTTGCAAGGCCAACGACATCACGCTTTGTTGCCGGCCGCCGGTGAAGGAAGGGGAAAAGGTCATTTCCTCCACCATGATACGGGGGCTTTTGAAAGACGGCGACATTAAGGCGGCCAACGCGCTGCTCAGCGAGGATTTTTCCTTTGAAGCCGTCGTTGTCGGCGGGCATCGCCTTGGCCGAACATTGGGATTTCCCACCATTAACCAGGTTTACCCGCCTGAGCTTACACCGCTGCGTTTCGGCGTTTACGCGACCGAAATCATACTGGACGGTCAAACTTACCGGGGCATGACCGATATTGGGATTCGCCCTACTTTTGAAACCGATTATATCATCAGTGAGACCTATATCCATGGCTTTTCTGGCGATCTGTACGGCAAAACCGTGCGCGTTAAGCCCCTGCGCTTTATTCGGGACGAAAAGAAATTTTCCTCGATCAATGAACTGAAGAAGCAGCTCGAACAGGATAAGGCCGCGATTTTATTATAAAACATCGAATATACCATAAAGGAGCAGGAGCCTATGCGGATTTTAGGCATTGATCCCGGTTATGCGACCGTGGGCTACGGCGTGGTCGATCACGACCGCGGACGCTTTACGGTGGTGGGCTGCGGCGCCATCACCACGGCGGCGGGAATGCCGTTTCCGCAGCGGCTGCAAGACATTTTTTGCGATATGGAAAGCGTTTTAACCAAATATCGGCCGCAGGCGCTCTCTATAGAAAAATTATATTTTAATACCAATACCACCACCGCCATCGACGTGGCGCAGGCGCGGGGCGTCATCCTGCTGGCGGCACAACAGAACGGGCTTTCCATTTCGGAATACACGCCGTTGCAGGTCAAGCAGGCCATTACCGGCTACGGGCGCGCCGAAAAACGGCAGGTTATGGAAATGGTCAAAAGCTTTTTGGGGCTTAAAGCCGTCCCCAAGCCGGACGACACGGCTGACGCGTTGGCGCTGGCGATTTGTCACGCACACTATGCAGGTACCGCTTATGCGGCAATGATACAAGAGGTGAAGGAACAATGATCGCATCGTTAAAAGGCAAGCTGATCGCGAAGGATAACACTTCGGCCGTCGTGGAATGCGGCGGCGTAGGCTTTCGCTGTTTGGTCACCAAAAACACACTTTACCGCCTGCCGGAGGTGGGCGGCGAGGTATTTGTTTATACCCATTTGGCGGTTAAGGAAGACGCGCTTGATCTGTACGGATTTTCCGATGCCGATGAGTTAGAGGCTTTTAAGCTGATCACCTCGGTCAATGGGGTAGGGCCTAAGATCGGCATTGCCATTCTGTCGGAGTTTGACGCGGCCAGGCTGACCGTCTATATTGCCAGTGGTGACGCCAAGGCGTTGACCGCCGCCTCGGGGGTGGGGCTGAAATTGGCACAGCGCATTGTATTGGAATTGAAAGATAAAGTCGGCGCCTTAGCAAGCGATGACAGTTTGGAATTCAAGGCAGTGGGCAACGCCACTTTAAACAGCAACACCAAAGAGGCGGTCGCCGCCCTGTCGGCGCTTGGTTATACCCAAAGCGAGGCGTCGCTTGCGGTGGGCAGGTTGGACCCGTCACTTTCCACCGAAGAACTGATTAAGCAGGCTCTTAAATCACTGGCAAGGGGGCTTCAGGGTTGATCGAACAGGAAATGGACTTTGAAAACCGCATCGTCTCGCCGGAATATCACGATCATGATGACGACGCCGAGTTATCCCTTCGTCCGCGCACTTTGCAGGATTACATCGGGCAGGAAAAAGCCAAGGAAAATCTCAGCATTTATATCAAAGCGGCGCTGCAGCGCCGGGAATCGCTGGATCATGTTTTGCTTTACGGCCCGCCGGGTCTTGGTAAAACCACTCTGTCGGGCATTATCGCGAAAGAAATGGGGGTCAACCTGCGGGTAACCTCCGGTCCCGCTATTGAAAAGCAGGGCGATTTAGTGGCAATTTTAACCTCTTTGAATGAGGGAGACGTGCTGTTTATCGATGAGATCCACCGTCTTTCCCGCAATGTGGAGGAAATTTTATACCCCGCCATGGAGGATTTCTCACTGGATATCATTTTGGGGAAAGGTCCTTCGGCGCGATCCATCCGGTTGGATGTGCCTCACTTTACGCTGGTGGGCGCGACCACGCGCTCGGGGCAGTTGACCGCCCCGCTGCGCGACCGATTTGGCGTTCTTTTGCGGTTAGAGCTTTACACGCCTGAAGAACTGGCGCGCATTATTACGCGGTCGGCGGGCATTTTGAACAT
>CAJOQU010000080.1 GCA_905236975.1 uncultured Clostridia bacterium | reverse complement strand
TTTGCGGGTGAGCCGCAGCGTTTAGAGCTGCCCCACGCGCCCAAGCAGTTTTTGCATTATTATTCTGAAGACGATATGCCCCAAACCAGGCTTTGCCGGGATTTAGAGGGCGGCATGGCCGTCTCGGTGGGCAGACTGCGCGAAGACAGTCAGTATGAGTATAAATTTGTCTGTGTTTCCCACAACACCCTGCGTGGCGCCGCGGGCGGCGCTGTGCTGTTGGCTGAATTACTTTGCGCAAAGGGATATATGGATTAAAACGGTTTTTACCCGTCTATTCTGATATAAGGAGTGTTCAGTATGAAAAAACGGATTTTCAAAGGCGCGGCCACCGCGCTGGTAACCCCTATGAAAGAAGACGGAAGTGTCAATTTTGAACGACTGGAAACATTGGTTGACGAGCAGATCACAGGCGGTATTGACGCGCTGGTCATCTGCGGCACGACCGGGGAAAAATCCACCCTGAATTACGAAGAACACCTGAAGGTCATTGAAGTGGCCGCCAAAGCCTGCGGCGGCCGGGTGCCGATCATTGCCGGGACCGGCAGCAACGACACGGTTTATTCGGTCGGGCTTTGCCGTGACGCCGAGCAGGTCGGGGCCGACGCGTTTTTAATGGTCACCCCCTATTACAACAAGACCTCGCAGGCGGGGTTGGTCGCGCACTTTCATTACATTGCCGACCGTGTGAATAAGCCCATTATGCTTTATAACGTTCCTTCCCGCACGGGGGTAGCCATCAAGCCCGAGACCTATCAAAAAATCGCGGAGCACCCCAACATTGTGGCCACCAAAGAGGCAAACGGCGATCTTTCTTCTGTGGCCAAAACCCGCTATTTATGCGGCGATTCGCTGGATTTCTACTCCGGCAATGACGATCAGGTCATTCCGATCCTCTCGCTTGGGGGGCTGGGTGTGATCTCGGTGCTGTCCAATTTGGCGCCCGGCGCCGTACATACCCTGTGCGCCGAGTATTTTGCCGGGAACGTACAGCGTGCGGCCGAATTGCAGATCCGGTATATCGGCTTGATCAACGCCCTGTTCAGCGATGTCAATCCCATTCCCGTGAAAGCCGCCATGAACCTGATGGGGCTTGAAGCCGGACCCTGCCGCCTGCCGTTGGTGAAAATGAGCGACGCAGGCCTTGCAAATTTAAAGGAACAATTACAAAAATCCGGTTTGTTGACCGGCTGAGCATGCCGACGCATGCACCATTTTGAATGAGGACGTGAAAGATATGATCAAAGTCATTCTCAGCGGCGCTTCGGGCCGAATGGGCAAATTTATTGCCGCCGAAGCCGAAAAGGACGATTGTCTGCAAATCGTCGCAGGGGTGGATAAGGTTTCTTCCAACGCGGATTTTCCCATTTTCCCCTCGTTTTCGCAGGTGACTGCCGCCGCCGATGTGGTGATCGACTTTTCGGGCGCCGCCCTGCTTGACGATCTGTTGGAGTTTGCCGGGCAGCGGCGTATTCCCGCCGTGATTGCCACCACGGGCTACAGCGACGAGCAGGTGCAAAAAATCCACGCCGCCGCAAAGGAGATTCCCCTGTTCTTCTCTTTTAACATGTCTCTTGGCGTCAATCTGATCGCAGGGCTTGCCAAGCGTGCCGCCGCGGTTTTGGGCGACGGGTTTGACATTGAAATTGTGGAAAAACACCACAACCAGAAATTAGACGCGCCCTCCGGCACGGCCATTTTACTTGCCAATGAGATCAACAGCGTCTTCGGCGATACCCTGCAGTATGAGTATGACCGCCACTCTAAACGAGCCAAACGCCCCCAAAACGAGATCGGCATTCATTCGGTGCGGGGCGGCACCATTGTGGGCGAGCATGAGATCATTTTTGCCGGGCATGACGAGGTCATCACCCTGTCGCACTCGGCGCAGTCCCGCGAGGTCTTCGCCATGGGAGCCATTCGTGCGGCCAAGTTTTTATTCGACCAACCCGCCGGGCTGTATGATATGAATGATTTGATCCAATCCTCCTGATCAAACCGATTTTCCAAACAACCAAGGGGCTGTCGCAAGTGAGCAAAATCACAAGCGGCAGCCCCTTTTTTCCTTAACCTTCGCCGTGACAGCTTTGAAAGAGCTTGTCAATGTTCAACGACTCATGGTTTTTATTTTTTATAAAATCCAGCTTTTCAGCCAAAGCGGCCATGGACTGTCCGCAGTAAAAGGCCTTCATCACACCGTGCTCGACGGCGACATGCAGGGTACTGCGCAAAATGCCGTCTGCAAGCGGCAGATCATCATCCGGAACAATTCGACGTATGGTCATAGAAGACGAAGTAAGGTCGTAAAGGGAATATCCCAGCACCTCGTCCCCGGTGCGGGCAATCACACAACCCGCCGTTTCACCCGGCCACATTCCGTTTTCTCTGAATAAATTTTTGATTTCTTCGTGATTGGCGCTTGGCGCTAAGGTGATCATCCGTTGTCCTCCGTTTTTTGTGATATGTTGGTCAAACGCCGCATTTCACGCTCATTTAAAGGGCGCCATTTCCCCTGTGGGAGCATGCCCAGCTTGACCCCGGCGATCTCGGTTCGTTTGAGGCGCATGACCTCTAACCCCACCGTTTCGCACATGCGGCGAATCTGACGGTTTCGCCCCTCGT
>CAJOQU010000079.1 GCA_905236975.1 uncultured Clostridia bacterium | reverse complement strand
TCTTTTCATGGACGATCATGATTTATTCAGTTACGACAACTCCGGCAACCTGACCGAAAATGACACCGGCAGTTTTGATTTGAACAGCTTTTCCTCCCATACTGCCGAACCGAAAAAATCCGCCAAACGAACCGGACGCCGCAAAAAGAAAGGCAAAGGCAAAGACCGTATCCTCCGTGGGGTTTTGACCGTTTTTCTGATCGGACTCATTACGTTCAGTATTATTGTTTCGGCCTTTCTGCTTTACGCCTTCACCATGGTGGACGGCACCATGGATGAAGATCTTGACAATTTAAAACTGAACTTTACCACCACGATTTATATTGATAACGACAAGGGCGAACCTGTGGAATACCAGCGTCTGCACGGCGAGTTTAACCGCATTTGGGTGGCCTATAACGCGCAGGATGCGAAAGAGAAAAAAGAGTCCTACACCGGCATCCCGCAGGATCTTGTCAATGCCTTTGTCGCCATTGAGGATAAGCGCTTTTTCGAACACAGCGGCGTTGACTGGAAACGCACCTTTTCGGCCTTTGCCAATATGTTTTTCCATTTTTACTCCTCCAATCAGGGCGGTTCCACCATCACCCAACAGCTTGTCAAAAACCTGACCGGCGACACCTCGCAAAAACCCAGCCGTAAAATTCGCGAGATCATGCGCGCCCGGTATTTTGAAAGCAAATACGCGAAAGACACCATTATCGAATGTTACCTGAATACCATCGCCATGGGGCACGGCACCTATGGGGTCGAAGTGGCCTCCAACTACTATTTCGGCAAAAGTGTGGACAAGCTGACCCTGGCTGAGTGCGCCAGCCTTGCCGCCATTACCAAAAGTCCCAGCGCCTACGCGCCCGATGACCACCCCGAAGACAACGCCGAGCGCCGCAAAACCGTGCTTTCCGAAATGCTGAATCAGGGTTATATCTCGAAAGAGGAATACAACGCCGCGCTGGAAGAAGACATTTCCATTGTCGCCTCGCGGGAATCGCTGAATGAAAGTGAGATCAATTCTTATTTTGTGGATGCACTGATCTCGCAGGTGGTAAGCGACCTGTCAGCCACCTACGGCTATGAGGAACAGCACGCCAGCAAGCTGTTTTACAGCGGCGGCTATAAAATTTACGCCACTGTTGATCCCAAAATTCAAGACGCGCTGGAAACCGTTTTCAAAAACAGCAGCGCCTACGGCATCAAAAGCTCTTCGGGCGATACGTTGCAAGGCTCCATGACCGTGATGGATTACCGCGGCCATGTACTTGGCCTTGTGGGCGGCATTGGCGAAAAAGATACCAACCGCAGCTTTAACCGCGCAACCGATGCGGTGCGTCAACCGGGTTCTACCATTAAACCCCTTTCGGCGTATGCCCCCGCCATTGAGCAGGATTTGATCCGCTATTCCAGCGTAGTCAACGATGTCAAGACCAGCTATAACGGTTGGACGCCGGTCAACTGGTATAACTCTTATTGGGGCAAGGTAACCGTGCAATACGCGCTGGAGCGCTCCATCAATACCATTCCGGTCTATCTTGTGAATAAACTGACTCCCCAGGTTTCTTATGACTTTTTGACTCAAAAGCTGGGCGTGACCACTTTAACGGCGGAAGATGTCAACCTCTCGCCGCTTGGCATGGGCGGCACCAACGGCGGCCTTACCACGCTGGAATCGGCCGCGGCGTTTGCCATTTTCGGCAATTCCGGGCTTTATTACGCCCCTACCCTTTACAGTAAAGTAACCGATCAGCGCGGCGACATTGTACTGGAATATAACGAAACTCCCTCCATGGCTATCAGTGAAGATACCGCCACCATTATGAATCACCTGCTGCAGCAGGTGGTCTACGGCGCCAAAGGCACCGGCACTTCGGCACAAAATTATATCACCAATATGAAGGTATATGCCAAAACCGGTACCTCCAACAGCGTCAACGACCTGTGGTTCGTGGGCGGCACCCCGTATTATATTGCTTCCTGTTGGTGCGGGTACGACCAACAGCAAAAAATTTCGAATACCAAGATCGCTCAAACCTTGTGGGGCAACGTAATGTCCAAAATTCACAAAGGACTGAAAGAAAAGGAATTTACCGACAGCGAATACACCGTCGATCGGTATTACTGCACCTCTACGGGCAATTTGGCCACGGCATCCTGCCCGTCCAAAGCGGTGGGTTGGTTTAAAACCAGCAACCTGCCGGGCTCCTGTACCGCCCACGGCGGCAAGGCTCTGCCCGATCCCAAGACCTATGAGGCGCAGTTGGAAAAAGAAAAATCCGAGGCGGAAGCCAAAGCAGACTCCGCTTCTAAAACAGAATCGAGCGCGTCCGCATCAAAACCGTCCGATTCATCGGGTGCTTCGAAACCCGCTAAAACAGCCGCGTCAGGCGAATCATCATCCACTTCAGCCGGGGGTAACAACGAATAGAATATGCTGAACTTCAAACGATTTGAACCGCAAGACTCCGACCTTTTTCGCACTTTTTTGTTGAACAAAGGCGAATACTCCTGCGAGAATACGCTGGTCAATTTGCTTGTCTGGCAAGACGCTTACCATACCACCTTCGCTTTTGAAGACGGTCAACTGCTTATCAAGTCAGAAGAGGAAGACCGGATTTCCTTTGCGCTTCCGCTCGGCGACGATTTCGAAAAAGGCATGGCCTTGATCCGTGATTACTGCGGTGAAACCCGTCCTGTTTTCTGGGCGCAGGAAGGGGATCGGATGAAACTCTTTTGCCAATTTGTCGGGGCGGATTACGACTTTCTGGAAAGCCGTGACGATTTTGATTACTTATATTCCCAAACGGCGCTGGCTGAGCTGTCGGGCAAAAAATATCACGGCAAACGCAATCATATTGCAGCCTTCAGCAAAAAATACGATTGGGAATACCGTCCTTTAAGTGATTCCATCATCCCTGATATCCGCCTTTGTGCCGACGAATGGTACCGCGAGAATACCAACGCAAACGGTTTGGATCCGCATTTGCAGACCGAGCGGCAGGGTATTGAAACCATGCTGGCGCACCGGCAGGCGTTGAATCTTCGCGGCGGCGCGGTTTATGTGGGCGGCAAGGCGGTGGCTTTCACGCTGGGTTCTCCTATCAATTCCCGCGTTTTTGATACCCATATTGAAAAAGCCCTGACCGATTATGCCGAGAGCTACGCCGTGATCAACCGCGAATTTGCCAAAACCCTGTCGGATTTTACATACATCAATCGTGAAGACGATATGGGACTGCCCGGACTTCGCCGATCCAAGCTTTCTTATAAGCCTGCTTTTTTACTGAAAAAATACATTTGCCGCCCGAGGGAAAGCGCATGAATGAACTGCAGTGCCGCGCCCTGTACCGCGAGGCTTTTTCCGACCCTGACAACACCTTCGAAAACAAGCTGTTTGCACACTGTTTTTGCTATTGCAGAACACGGGAAATACAGGGCGAAACACTCTCTATGCTGTTTGCCCTGCCCTGTACCGTCAGCGGTAAAAGCCAAATGTATGAAGCCTATTACGTTTACGCGGTGGCCACCAAGCGGGAACACCGCCGAAAGGGCCATGCCGCCGCACTGCTTGCCGACCTTAAGCGAGAGGGACGCCCCCTCTTTTTGATCCCGGCCGACGAGCCTTTGCGCCGCTACTATCAAAAGCTCGGGTTTGTTGACTGTCCGCCCGCGGCTGATCCTTCCACCGGTTTTACCGCAACTCCCACAGACGGCTTCGCCCGCCTTGTACAAAGCGAGCCTTTAGAATCCGCCCCGCCGCGCTCTATTTTGTTTTACGGCGGACAAACGCCGCTCCCCGCGCCGCTTTATTTCCCCTACGGCATGGAGTGACCCGCTCTAACGCTCATAAAAATTTTTCGACAGACTGCAAGCCCCGAAACGACGTTTTGGGGCTGTTGAGAGTGTCGAAAAAGTCGACACTCTCTTGGCGGAAATGCCGTTCGCCGAAAACCCACCGGGTTTTCGGACTGCACTCTACTC
>CAJOQU010000078.1 GCA_905236975.1 uncultured Clostridia bacterium | reverse complement strand
CCGTGGCCGATTTCGCGGCGGCCGGGCCCACGGGAGGGCTTGGTTTCGCCAACCGAGAAGGATGGGAAGTTATAATGATGAATATAGCGCTTTGAGATTTCCTCATCTAAGCCGTCAAGCTTTTGCGCGTCGCTCACGGGTGCCAAAGTGGCTACCGAAAGCACCTGGGTTTGTCCGCGGGTGAACATGCCCGAGCCATGGGCGCGGGGCAACAGATCGATTTGTGCGTTAAGGGGACGGATCTCATCGATTCCGCGGCCATCCACACGCTTCTTTTCGTTTTTCAGCCAATCACGAACAACGTGTTTTTGCACAAGATACATGATCTCTTCAATCTTGCCTTCACAGCCTTCAAACCGCTCATCGAATTTTTCATGAACAGCGTTGTAAATGGGAAGCAGCGCCGCATCGCGGATATTTTTATCGTCGGTATCCAGCGCTTTTTTCACGTCTTCAATGCAGAAAGCCTCGATTTCGGCGAAAATGGCCGGATCAGGGTCATTGGATTGAAATTCAGCTTTGGGCTTGCCGATTTCGGCAACAATGCCTTTAATGAATTGCACCATTTCCTTATTGACTTCATGCCCAGCCATGATGCAGTCAAACATCACATCATCGGGGATTTCGTTGGCGCCCGCTTCGATCATGGCGACCAGATCTTCGGTGGAAGAAACAGTCAAATTCAGGTCAGAGCCCGCACGCTGTTCCAGGGTGGGGTTGATGATGATTTCACCGTTGACCAAGCCGACTTGTACGCTTGAAATCGGTCCCGCCCACGGAATATCGGAAATAGCGATAGCGGTCGAAACGCCGATGGCCGCCGCCACTTCGGGCGAGCAATCGGGATCCACCGACATGACGGTTGCCACGACCGAGCAGTCGTTACGCATGTCCTTCGGGAAGAGGGGACGAATGGGACGGTCAATACAGCGGGAGGCCAGCACCGCTTTTTCAGAGGCTTTACCCTCGCGGCGGGTAAACGAGCCGGGGATACGGCCTACCGCGTACATTTTTTCTTCATAGTCGACCGAAAGCGGGAAAAAATCCACGCCTTCGCGCGGTTTGGCCGAGGCGGTCACGGTGCAAAGCACCTTGGTTTCGCCGTAGGTTGCCATCACAGCGGCATTGGCCAATTGTGCCATCATGCCGGTTTCAACCTTGAAGGGGCGGCCGGCCAGGGTGGTTTCGTAAACTTTGTAGTGTTCGAACATGATTTGATCTCCTTTTTTTGTTTTGAAAGAGACCCTTGGTTAGCAATAAATCCGATGCCCGATCGTGATCGGGCGCCCGATTTACCGCTAAACCGCAGACTCTCTTCTTTTGACATTGATATTATTACAATAAGGCAGACCGAACATGCACAGTCGGTCTGCCTTTACTGCATAAATTACTTACGAATGCCGAGCTTTTTAATGACAGCACGATACCGTTCAATATCGTTCTTTTGCAGGTAAGCCAACAGGTTTCTTCTGTGACCGACCATTTTTAAAAGCCCGCGATAAGAATGGCGATCCTTCGGATGGACCTTCAGGTGGGCGTTCAGTTCGTTGATGCGGTTGGTCAAAAGGGCAATCTGCACCTCAGGGGAACCGGTATCACCTTCGTGAACGGCATAATCCTGAATAATCTGCTGTTTTTGATCTTTGGTCATGGTTTTCACTCCTTTAAACTTTTTCCGTGAACCAAGCGGCAGGTCATGTGATTCCCATTGGGCAGACGCCTGAAGCATAGTACACGGCAGCGAATATAGTATAACACATTTATTTGAAAAAGTAAAGCATAATTTTACAAAACAAGCGGCTGTCGCGTGGACAGCCGCCGGGTACTTGTGTTATGTTCAGCCTTTTGCGTTATAATCCGCGTTGATGAGGTTTTGTGCCTTGAAGAACTTATGGCCGTAAACAAAGGGGCCAACCACAATGAGGCTGCCCAAAATGCCCCACAGCCAGAAGGTAGCCGCGCCGAAATTGTAATCAATGCTGCGGCGTTTCAGCTCATTGCCCATGCGGCTGCAAAGGCGATGTGTCCATACCAGCGGCACAATGCCAAAGGTCAGCCAGGAGAAAATAAAGTATACCAAACAATAGTGCATGGTCTTTTTGCCGTCATGCGGAGAAGCGACCAGATTGATTTCTTCCGAAATATGTGACATGACCACAATGCCGTAAATGCCAAAGGTAATGAGACTCAAAAGCAGAAATTTGAGAAGGCCGCGGTTGGTTCTCAATTGCCGAATGGGGGCATTAACGGGTTGTTGTACGTTGACTGATTGATCCATAAAAACACCAAATCCTTTCCTGGGCATGCCTGTGACCGAACATTCTTTCAAAAAGACGGTCGAATCTGCGTGCCGCAATTGCCACAATTCGGCGTGTGGCAGGCGCCATTTTTTGACGTGACCCCTGCACGCCGTTTTTAAAATTCCGCCGCACAATCTTTGGAAGCGATGCGGTGAATTTCTTTTATTATATGGGAAATAAAAGAAATTGTCAATAAATTTGAATAAATAATTACAAATTTGTAAACTTTCATTGCTTCATACGCAGCATGGCGCCGGGAGGGATCGGACGCGAAAAGGGGATTTTGACCGTCATCATCGGGCGGGGAGCAACGTCAATCGGCCGGTCGTCTTGGTCAAACAGTTGCTCCGCCCGCAGGAGAAACGGCTGGCATTTCGGCTCTAAGCAGTCAAGCAGCTGCCCCCGTGAAAATTTATTTTTCAAAGTGGCCACAATGCAACCGTTTTCATATCCGTCCACCGTGGCGGCTACGGCGTAATCGCGCATATAACCGGCGCTTTCGTAGGTTTGCGCATGTTGCGGGTCACCGAAATAAAAGCCGGTCGAATAGGGGCGGTGGCTGATCTTATTCAGCTCCTCGGCGGCCCAATCGGGCAGGTGCCACGGCTGATTGTCCCGCAGGCTGTCCAGCGCGCCGCGATAGGCGTTGGCGGTTACCGCCACATAATACTGTGATTTTGCACGGCCTTCGATTTTAAGGCTGTTCACCCCGCAGGCGGCAAGCTTATCAAGATGTGCGGCCATGCAAAGGTCGTTGGCGTTCAGAATATAGGTGCCTTTTTCGGTCTCAGTGATATCAAAATACCGGCCGGGGCGCGTTTCTTCCATGAGGGAATAGCTCCAGCGGCAGGGCTGTGCGCAATCACCGCGGTTGGCGTCACGCCCGGTCATATAAGACGAAAGCAGACATCTGGCTGAATAGGAAACACACATAGCGCCGTGTGCAAAGACCTCTAATTCCAGTTCTTTGGGCGTTTTGGCGCGAATCTCGGCAATCTCGGCAAGGGATAGTTCCCGCGCCAATACGATCCGTTTGGCTCCAAGGCGGAAAAAGGCGTTCGCCGCGGCATAATTGCAAATGCCCGCCTGCACTGAAATATGCAGATCGCACCGGGGCGCGTAGGTTTTCACCGCCTCAACGGTGCCAAGATCAGCGGCGATGATCGCATCCACGCCAAGGCGATCAAGCATTTGCAAAAAAGCGGGCAGACGCGGCAGTTCTTCGTTATGGGGGATGGTATTGCAGGCCACATGCACCTTCACGCCGTGTGCATGGGCGTAGGCAACGCCCTGCTGCAAATCTTCCTCCCCAAAGTTGGAGGCGGCCGTGCGCATGCCGAATTCCTCCCCGGCCAGATACACCGCGTCGGCGCCGTAATCGACCGCCGTTTTTAAGCGAACAAGGTCGCCGGCGGGGCACAAAAGTTCAGGAATGTTATTGATCGCCAATCCAGTTGTTCTCCCTTATCAGGCGTGCGATGGTGTTGTTGTGTTCAGTCAGTGTTTTGTTGAAGTAAAACGCCATATGCGCGTCGGTCACAAAGAAGTAATAATCAAAATTTTCCTCCGGCTCGACCGCCGCTGAAATGGACTTGAGGCTGGGTGCGCAAAGGGGGCCGGGCGGCAGGCCAATGCACTGGTAGGTGTCATACTTGCCGGAACCGTAGGGGTATTTTTTGGTGGGAGAGGACTCCAGTTTTTGGAAATCATCGCTCTTTAAACGGTTGTAAAAGACCGCCGCGACCTTGGTCGCCTCGTCCGGGCTGCCGCCTGCTTCCAACTCCACAATGGAGGCCATGGTCATGACCTCGTGCAGGGTGTAACCACTCGAGGAAATCTTGGCGCGCACCTCGCCGGTCAGTTTTTCGTCCAGCGTTTTGAGCATTTTTTCCACTGCCAAATGGGCGCATTCCTTGGAATCGTAGCAATAAAAGTCATAGGTCTCGGGGAAAAGGTAGCCCTCCAGCCGGTAATAGACCATTTGATCGGGAATGTCTTTCACAAAATCATAGCCGAAGCTGCCGTGCTGAACCTCGCCGATAAAATCAGACGAGGAGCAAACGCCGTTTTCTTCTAAAATTTTGGCCATATCGTCAATGGTGGACATTTCGGGGATAGTCACGGTCACGCTTTCGGCGCGCGCGCCCTCCTCCATCAGCATTTGGGCGATGGCCTCATACCCCGATTCGGTGTTGAAATGGTATACCCCGTACTGGAACTGTACATCAAAATGTTTAAATTTGGCATACAGGCGGAATAAAAGGGGAATTTTCACCGCGCCCGATTCTTTGAGCGTGGCGGCGATGCTTTGGGTCGAAGAACCCTTCTGTACTTCGATCACGCATTCCTCGCCGCGGCCGAAGCCGATGCCCATGTAATCCGCCCCGGCGTAGATCACACCAAAGGCCAACCCCACCGAAATGATGATGATGAGAAAGATCCAGATCAGGTTTTTGACAAGGCCGCCCGAGTTTTTCTTGTTGCGCTTGTGGGAACGGGGAAGCTCCTCCCGCGGTTCCGACGAGTCAATGGAAAAGCCTTTGCCGATGATAAAATCATCCTGCTCGACAGGGGAGGGGGATTCGTTTTTGTTTTCGTTTTCGTTCATAAAAATTCTCCGAACATGATTTTTTATACAGCCGGCAGGCGCGATTTTCACCGCCGGATCGACTGTTTTTCGTGTTTTTGGTACTTCCGCGGCAGGCTTTGAAAGGGGCTCAACGGTTTAGCTGATCTTCATGCCCTGCCGGATCGCATTGGCGGTTTCCTGCCCTTTCAGCGCCGCAAGCAAAGCCAACCCAAAGGCAAAGGCCGCGCCCGCGCCGTATGCGGTCAAAATATTGCCGTCCTTCACAACCGGTTCGCCGGTGGGCTGTGCGCCGGTCAAATCCTTTTCAAAACCGGGGTAGCAGGTGGCACGCTTGCCTTTTAAATACCCCTTGTGCCCTAAAACCGAGGGCGCGGCGCAAATGGCGGCGATCAACAAGTCTTGCTCGTGTGCATATTCTAAAAACGCTTGCACCGCCGGGCTTTTTTCTAAATTCAGGGTACCGGGCATGCCGCCGGGCAGCACCACAGCCTCTAAGTCCCGGGTGACGGCTTCGTCAGCCGTGATGT
>CAJOQU010000077.1 GCA_905236975.1 uncultured Clostridia bacterium | reverse complement strand
GTTTTGATTCAATGCCTGTTCATCGCCGCCATGACCTTGACTGCTTTTGCCGTCGGCAGAAAAAGCGACGTTGCCGTTGCCATGACCATGGCATTCGGCGTGCTGGGGCTTTCAGAGATCTTTCATTGTTATAATCATAAAACCGGCGGCAGTGTGATCAACAAGTCTTTGTTTTCCAATCGGTTTATGAATTTTTCGGCAGCGGCCACCATTGTGATTCTGTTGTTGTTTATTTTGACCCCGGTTGGTAAGGTTTTTGGGTTGACAAGCCTTGACTTCGGGCAGTTTGCTCTTTGCGTGTTGTTGGCTTTCTTGATTGTTCCTGTCAGCGAGATTTTAAAATTGCTGAAACGTTTAACAGAAAAGGCAGAATAAGTTTCCGAAAAGAATACCTCCCGTCGAAAACAAACGTATTCGACGGGAGGTTTGTTGTGCACGTTATAAAATACCCCATAGATAGTCGATGCTCATTTTCAAATAGTAAACACGTTTTCATCGGATACAATAGTATCGGTGAGAGTTATGAAAAAACAAAATGTATTGTCAGTTACTTTCGGTTTTTGCATTGGCGTGATCAACGGACTTTTAGGAGCGGGCGGCGGTATGATTGCTGTTCCGCTTTTAAAACAGGTCGGCTTCGAGCAAAAGCAAGCGCATATTAACGCGGTGGCGATTATTCTGCCCATTACGGCACTCAGCGTCATTTTATATTGGCGGCAGGGAATTTTGCCATTTTCTGAAGCTGTGGGGTATATTCCCACAGGACTGCTTGGTGCGCTGCTCGGCACATGGCTGATGAAAAAAATATCAGCCGAATGGTTAAAAAAGCTGTTTGGCGCGTTGATGGTTTACGCAGGCGTTCGCCTGCTCGCTTCATGAGCGGCATCGCCCTGCTGGCAGGGCTGTTATCCGGTCTTTTGGGGGCAATGGGACTTGGCGGCGGCGCGGTGCTGATTTTATACCTGTCGCTTTGCACCGATGTACCGCAATTACAGGCACAGGGGATCAACCTGCTTTTCTTTTTACCCATTGCGGCCGCCGCGGTTACGGTTTATGCGGCGAAACGGCTTATCCAGTGGAAAATGGTGCTTAAAATTTCACTGTCCGGCCTGGCGGGATCGGCGGTAGGACTGTGGCTTGCCGACGCTTTGGGCGGTCAATGGACCGCAAAATTGTTCGGGGTATTTTTGATTGCGGCGGGAATCAAAGAAATTTTTGTAAAAGGGGTTGCGAAGGAAAGGAAAAAAGTGTATAATAATCGCAAATAAATGTTCGATGGGAGCCTTGGTCATGTCAAAGCCGCCTTTAAGCGAAAAAGAGCAAAAAGTATATGCCTTTTTGGTGAAAGAATTGTCCACAGGCCTGCCGCCCACGGTGCGGGAGATCTGCAACGCCACCGGCATTCCCTCCACCTCAACGGCACACGCCGTATTAAACTCGCTCGAGCAAAAGGGCTACATTGTTCGCCGCTCCAGAAACTCGCGTGACATCCGGCTGGATATGGAATATGACTCCTCCATGGTGCCCGTCTTGGGCAAAATCACGGCGGGGCAGCCCATTTTAGCGGTGCAGGATATTGAAGATTACATTCCTTACCCCACGCGGGACTCCGATGGGCTTTTTGCTTTGCGGGTCGAGGGTCTCAGCATGCGGGACGCCGGTATTTTAGACGGCGACATCATCATTGCCGATAAGGACGCCTATTATGAAAGCGGCGATATCGTGGTTGGGATGGACGGCGACAGCGCCACCGTCAAACGTCTGCTGTATGAGGACGGTCGGGTGGTCTTTATGCCCGAAAATCCCGATTATTCTCCGATTTATCCCGATGAGCCGCAGATTCTCGGCAAGGTTGTCGGTTGTTACCGGCGCTATTGATTTATGAAAAAGGTTGAACTATTTACCGACGGCGCGTGTTCGGGCAATCCCGGTCCCGGCGGCTGGGGCTGTGTGCTGCGTTTCGGACGGCACGAAAAAGAATTATGCGGCGGTGAAAATAACACCACCAACAACCGTATGGAGTTGACCGCCGTCATTATGGGGCTGGAGTCCTTGAAAGAACCTTGCGAGGTTCGCTTGGTGACCGATTCCAAATATGTGGCGGATTCCATTCAAAAGGGCTGGGTGGAATCCTGGCGCAAAAACGGATGGAAAAAGGCCGATAAAAAGCCCGCCTTAAACGTTGATCTTTGGGAGCGTCTGCTGCCTTTGCTTGACCGGCATCAGGTTTCGATCGAATGGGTCAAGGGTCACGCCGGTCACCCCGAAAACGAGCGGTGCGACCGCTTAGCGGTAGCATATTACCAAAATCTGAAATAAGGTATTGGAAAAGAGGGGAGCTTATGGATCATAAGCTGTTACAGCAATTATCCAAAATTACCGACGAAGAACAAAATATTTTAAACGGCGGAAAGCTGGATATGAGCATCTATTCCGATCATATGCCCTCGGTCATAGAAAGCGACAAGCTGCTATCGTCCGGGAAACTGTTCACCATTCGGCCGGGCACTCGGTTTATCGATTTTCCGCGCCACAGCCACAACTATGTGGAAATTATCTACATGTGTTCCGGTTCCCAGCGCCATGTGGTGGATGATGAAATCGAAATTATGTTGAAAACCGGCGAGTTGTTGCTTTTGAATCAGCATGCCAGCCATGAAATGTCGGCCGCCGGTTTTGACGATATTGCCATTAACCTGATCGTACTGCCGCAGTTTTTCAATACCGCTATTGAAATGATTGGGTCGGACAATAAGATCAGCCAATTTATATTCTCGGGTTTGACCGGCCGCGGGCATGAAATTCCCTTTATGCACTTCAATGTCTCCGATGTTCTGCCGGTGCAGAACTTGATGGAAAACCTGATATGGAGCGTGGTCAACAAACAACCCAACCGCCGTAATATCAACCAGATCACCATGGGGTTGCTGTTTTTACAGTTACTCGGCTGTACCGACCGCCTGATCACCGGCGAAGCCGCCACGGTGGCCGATACCATTGTGATGTCCGCCATGACCGAAATTGAAGAGAATTACGCCACCGCGTCCTTAAACAATGTGGCATCGCGTTGTAATGTGTCGCCGGCTTATGTCAGCAGTACGGTCAAATCGGTCACGGGAAAGACCTTTAAAGAGCATTTAATGGAAAAGCGGCTTACCAAAGCGGCGAATCTTCTTCAAAATACTTCGCTTTCGGTCAGTGATATCATCGTCATGGTCGGGTATGAAAATACCAGCTATTTTTATCGTATTTTTACCGAAAAATTCGGGGTCAGTCCCAAGACCTATCGCAGACAAACTAAATAAAATCAGGACACTGTTTTATGCAAGCCATGTCCTTCTTTTTGGCAAGAAAATACGATATAATACCCTTACCGGCTGTTTTAACCGTTCAGTATGATATGGTAATAATTTTTATAATACGGAGGCATTATGATGTCAAGATATGAAGAAGCAAAAAAGCTCTATGCCGCATATGGGATTGATACCGACGCCGCAATTGCAAAGTTGAAAAACATCCCGGTTTCCCTGCATTGCTGGCAAGGGGATGACGTTCAAGGCTTTGACAGTAAGGACGCTTTGAGCGGCGGCATTATGACCACCGGCAACTACCCCGGCAAGGCCACAACACCCGACGAATTGATGGCCGACATGGAAAAGGTCATTTCGCTGTGCCCGGGCAAAGCCAAGCTGAATTTGCACGCCTGCTACGCCATTTTTGAAGACGGAGAGTTTGTTGATCGCGATAAGCTGGAGCCCAAGCATTTCAAAAAATGGGTGAATTTTGCGAAAAAACATAACATGGGTATCGACTTTAACCCCACCTTCTTTTCACACCCCATGGTGAAAGACGGTCTGACCCTTTCAAGCCCCGATGAATCGGTTCGCAATTTCTGGATCGAGCACGGCAAAGCCTGTATCCGTATTTCGCAGTATTTTGCCGAGGAGACCGGCGTGCCCTGCGTAATGAACATTTGGACCGGTGACGGTTTTAAAGACATTCCGGCCGACCGCTTAGGGCCGAGAATGCGGTATAAAGATTCCATTCTGGAAATTTTGTCCGAGCCGTTTGATAAGAAGTTAGTCAAACCTTCGGTGGAATCCAAGGTTTTCGGTATCGGGGTGGAATCCTTCACCGCCGGCAGTGCAGAATTCGCTTTAAGCCTGGCTGCCACGACCGACGGCTGTATTCCGCTGATGGATAACGGTCACTACCATCCGCAGGAGTATGTGTCGGACAAAATTTCGGCTTTGCTTTGCTTCTACCCGGAGTTGGCTCTGCACATTACCCGCGGCGTTCGCTGGGACTCCGACCATGTTCTGCTGTTTGATGATGAAACGCGCGAGATCGCGAAAGAGATCGTCCGCAATGACGCGTTGGATCGCGTGTATATGGCGCTGGATTATTTTGACGCCAGCATCAACCGTATTTCAGCCTGGACAGTCGGCTTCCGCAGCTGGCAGAAAGCTCTTTTGCAGGCAATGTGTCTGCCAAATGCCGAGCTGAAAAAATTGCAGGATGAAGGCAAATTCACCGAACTGATGGTCAAGCAGGAGGAAGCCAAAATGCTGCCCTTTGGTGATGTTTGGGAGGAATATTGCAAAACCTGCGGTGTTGTTGCGGGACCGGAATGGTTCGAAGAGGTCAAGCAATACGAACAGGATGTTTTAAGCAAACGCAATTCCTAATTCTTATGTTCAGTCTCCGTTGCCTTTACAAGGCAACGGGGGCATTTTTTCGCCTGATAAATAAAAATGATTGACAACTTGAAAGGTGCGTAGTATAATACCATTGTACGGCGAGTTCGTACTTAATTGAATTTGAAACCGTTGATGCGGAGATAACGGCGATCATGCCTTTACAGAGAGCTTGCGGCGCTGGAAAGCAGGTAAGAAACAAATCGTCAAATGGACCGCGGAGGGTGCAGTCAAATGCGTTTAACGTCAGCTGTGTTTTGCGCAAAGTATTCTGCAACGTGTCGGCATACGTCAGTTGCCGGGGGATATGTTGGTATCCCGTAAGGGCACAGGGTCATGCCTGTGAATGCAAGGTGGCACCGCGGATAAAGTTATTTATTCGTCCTTGACAGATCATTCTGTCAAGGACGTTTTTTTTCGTTTGACAGTCAACCACGGAGGAATAACCATGAACATAAGACCATGTTTTGATGAAGTCAAAGCAATCGCGGCTACCGGGCGGTACGATGTGCTGCCGGTGAGCTGTGAAATTCTTTCGGACATTTGCACCCCGATTGAGGCGGTCAAAATTTTAAAAAATGCGTCATCGCATTGTTACATGCTGGAATCTGCTCAGCAAAACGAAAAATGGGGTCGTTACACATTTTTAGGGTATGACCCGAAGCTGTCTGTTTCCTGTGTGAACGGGCAGTTGACCGCGGGTGAAACCCATTTGAAAACCGATGATCCCACTTCATTTTTGCGTGAGCTTTTGTCCCATTACCGCAGCCCGCGATTGGAGGGCCTGTCCTCCTTCACCGGGGGACTGGTCGGCTATTTTTCGTATGATTATCTGGGCTACAGCGAACCGGCGGTACGAACCTGTGCGGAGGATACCGAGGCCTTTCAGGATGTTGACGTGATGCTGTTTGATAAAGTCATTGCCTTTGATAATTTCCGGCAAAAAATTGTGTTGATCGTGAACATGCCCTTGCACGATCTGGAGCAGGAGTACCGTAAGGCCGGGGAAGAGCTGCAAAAGCTGGCCGCCTTGCTGCGGCAGGGTGAAAAGACCACCGAACACGGCGGCAGACTATTGGGCGAGGTTGCCCCTCTTTTCGACCGCGAGACCTATTGCGGCATGGTGGAAAAAGCGAAGCATTGCATTCGGGAAGGTGAGATTTTTCAAATTGTGCTTTCAAACCGTTTGTCCGCCCCGTTTGAGGGCAGTTTGTTGAATACCTACCGGGTGCTGCGCACCATCAATCCCTCGCCGTATATGTTCTATTTTTCCGGCACGGATGTGGAAGTGGCGGGCGCGTCGCCCGAAACGCTGGTCAAGCTGGAAAACGGCGTTTTACATACCTTTCCGTTGGCGGGTACCCGCCCGCGCGGCAAATCCGAAGAAGAGGATAAACGCTTGCAAGCCGAAC
>CAJOQU010000076.1 GCA_905236975.1 uncultured Clostridia bacterium | reverse complement strand
CCTGTGAACAGCCAAATGGCCTCTAACAAATTGGTTTTTCCCTGCGCGTTTTCACCCCAAATGACGTTCATTTCGTCAAGATCCGAAAGCGTCAACTCTTGAAGATTTCGAAAATCACGGCAGGTCAGTGATTGGATAATCATTGTATCACAAAGCCTTTACCCTCAAAAACAAAGGTATCCCCTTTTTTCAGCTTTTTTCCGCGCATGGTGCAAATTTCACCGTTGACCGCAACCTCGCCGTTTTGAATGACCGTTTTTGCGTGACCGCCGGTCATCGCCACGCCTGCAAGTTTCATGGCGCTGTCAAGCCGAATGATTTCTTCCTTGATGGCAAGCGGAGTCGGCGTCATTACCGCAACCTCATGGGCATGATCATATATTGAAAATCTTCGCCCTCGACCGGTTCGATCAACACACCGGCATTGCTGTCGTTAAATAAAATCTGTACCTGTTCGGTTTCGGTCGCTTTTAAAGCTTCTAACAAATAGCGGCTGTTGAGCCCGATTTCAAAACTTGGGCCTTCTAACGTTGTGTTAAAGGTTTCGGCCGCACGTCCCATGGCGGTTGCACAGGTAAAGACCACATTTAACTCGTTAAAATAGCAGCGAACCGGAGTAGAGAAGGTCTCACTGATCAACAAAGAGACGCGTTCAATGGTATCGATCAGTTCGCGGGTGTTTACCTTGACCCGCTGTTTATACGACGTGGGAATGGTTTTTTGATAATTCACAAATTCCCCTTCCAACAGACGGGAAGTAAATTCATATCCGCTGATATTCATAGAAATCTGACGTTCACCCACATTGATCTCAATTTTTTCGGAATCATCTTCGATCAGTTTCACGCCTTCACTGATAGAGCGGCCGGTTAAAATAAAAGACAGATTCTCGGAAATATCTACTTTTTGTTTACGAATTGCCAGGCGATAGCCGTCAATCGCGACAAATTGAATGACGCCATCTTCAATGGTCACATAAATACCGGTAAAAATCGGCTTAGCGCCTTCGGTTTGCGCGGTGGCAAAAAAGGTGCCCTTGACCATTTGTGAAAGGGTTCCCGCCTCCAATGAAAAATGTTTGCCGTCCGGTACCGATGGGATTTCCGGAAAATCGGCCGCCGCCATTCCCATAATGTCAAAGGTGGCCTCACCGCATTTGATGTTGCAGTTCAAGCGGCTGTCTGCCGAGATGGTGACCTGAGTGCCGTTCATGCGGCGCAGAATATCGGCAAGCAAGCGGGCACTGATAACAATGTCCCCCGCCTCTTTGCAGTCGGCATAAAGTTCTTTTTTCATGCCCATTTCCAAATTGTAAGCGATCAAAGTAATTTTTCCTTGTTCAGCCGAGATTAAAATACCTTCTAATACCGGCATGGAGGTTTTAGAACCGACCATCCGTTGAAGTTTTGAAACGGTATCAAGCAAGGAAGCGCGTTCTACTGAGAAAATCATAAAAATCACCAAATCCTCTTAAATATAATCATAATAAATAACCGTCATCATAAGGGGTGTGTAAACGGTGGAAAAGGAAAATAATGCCTTTATTCACCGCAATTTAGCTGTGGGAACGGACGGTTGATAAAAAGTGGACAAGTTAAAGGAATTTTTGTTATCCACCGGCGGAAGAATAACTTTGCGGTGAATTAACGTGGAAAACTTTAATAATCCTGGTTGCCTTTTAAGTTTTTGATAATGCCGTCAACCAGTTCTTTTTGATAAGGTTTATCCTTTAAAAATTCTTCAATTCGGTTGACGTTATAAAGCACGGTGGTGTGATCTTTTCCAAAGCTTTCACCGATTGCCTTATAAGAAAGATCGGTCGTTTCCCGCGCAATATACATGGCGACCTGCCGTGCCAAGGCCAGTGTGGCGGTGCGTCGATTGGATAAAATATCGCTCTCCGACACGTTGTAGGTTTTCGCGACCTCCGCAATAATGGTTTCAATCTTAATGGGCTCGGGCGCGGTATCACTGATCACGTCTCGAATAAAGCCCTGTACCACGGCGATGGTCGGCACGCGGTTTTGAATGGTAATGTAAGCCTGTAATTTTTTGATGACCCCTTCCAACTGGCGGGTATTCACCTTAATATGCTCGGCAATAAAAAAGACCAAATCTTCCTCAAGCGTGAAACCCGCTTGCTCGGCTTTTTTATTGATGATACCGACCCGCGTTTCAAAGTCAGGCGGGGTAATATCGGCAAACAGGCCGCTTTCAAAACGGGAGCGAATGCGATCATCCAGCGTTTTGATTTCCCGCGGGGGACGGTCAAGGGTGACAACGATCTGTTTATTATTTTGAAACAGAGTATTGAAGGTATTAAAAAATTCTTCCTGTGTTTGTTCTTTCCCCGCGATAAAGTGGATATCGTCAATCATCAGAACATCGACATTGCGGTATTTGTTGCGGAAATCATCAATGGTGCCAAGACCCAATTTACCGTCCTGCAAGGCTTGAATCAGTTGGTTTGTAAAATCCTCGCCGCGGGTATAAGCCAATTTTTTGTATGGAAATTTCTTTTTGATATGGTTTTTAATGGCCAACAGCAAATGCGTTTTGCCCACACCGGAGGGGCCGTAAATAACCAGTGGGTTATACACAATGGCGTTATTATCCGCCACCGCAAACGAAGCCGCGTGGGCAAAGCGATTGGTTGAACCCACAATAAAGTTGGAAAAGGTGAAAAAATCTTCAAAGGAAAGGCCTTCGCTTTGTTGCTCGGCTTTCTTGATTTTTTCTTCCTCATCTTCAAAAACGATTTTGACTTTAATATCAATTCCCATAACTGCTTTGGCGGCGTTTTGCAGAATTTCGGTATAATTTTGTTCAATCACACTGCGCAAATAATCGTTATTGGTAGATAAAATCAGCTCGCCCGCACCCAGTGAGAGCGGTTTTAAATTTTTTAAAAAGCAGTCAAACGCCCATTCGGAAATGGTTTTTTTACATTCCTCGCAAATGGTTGCCCATATGTCGTCTATGGAATAAACCGGCATGAAGGAAACCTCCTAAAATATAGATACCTTTAATCTAAGTTATTATATCATATATAAAATACAATTTCAACTTTTTTAACACAAAAAGTGAATAATTTTGCCGAAAACAGGAAAAATTAAAACGTGAGTTTATAAAAGGAGCAAGAAGATGAACATTCGAACCGACCTTGCCGCGGACATTAGTGAGCAGTTGCCTGAAGATACCAAAGGCAGTCTTCGCAAAACCGAAACGAAGGGGGATATTACGGTTTCGACCGTGCAGATTTTGTCGGAAGAGGGCGAACGCGCTTACGGCAAACCCATTGGAACGTACATTACCGTGGAATTTCCCCAGCTTTACAAAATTGCCGATTTTACCGATTTAAAAAATGCTGTGCGGGAGGCGCTGACAACCCTGTGTCCTAAAAAACGCGAGACCCTTTTGGTGGCGGGGCTTGGCAATACCGAGATCACGGCCGATGCCATCGGTCCGCACACAGCGGGGCATATTTTAGCCACCCGCCATATTACCGGGCAGTTTGCCGAAAGTGTGGGACTGAAAAATTTAAAAAGCGTTTCGGTCATTACGCCGGGCGTTTTGGGGCGAACCGGCATTGAGGCGACAGAGCTTATTAAAGGCGCGGTCGATACGGTCAAGCCCGACGCGGTATTGGTCATTGACGCCCTGGCCTCGAACAGTGTTTCGCGGCTTTTTAAAACGGTACAACTGTGTGACAGCGGCATTTCCCCCGGCTCGGGTGTAAAAAATTCCCGCAAAGAAATCAGTCGCAAAACCCTGGGGCTGCCGGTCATTGCCGTGGGGGTGCCTACCGTGGTTGACGCCGGGGTACTGGCTGTGGAGCTGACCGGTGCCGATGTTTCAGAGGATGTGGAAATGCTGGTCACCCCCAAGGATTCCGACCTGCTGTGCGACCGCATCAGCGAGGTATTATCCTCGGCGCTGAATGTTTTTTTACAGCCGGAGATTGATGAAAAAGTCATAGCCGGACTGGTCTAACTTTGCTTTCCGCCGCATAGAATAAAGTTAGGCAAGCACCGTTTGCCTTCGGAGGTGGAAGTATGAAACGAAACGCGGGAATCGCACGGTTTTGCACAATTTGTGCCATTGGGCTTTTTTTGATCGGATACCAGGTTTACGGGGCATTTTCAACTGCCGGGGAAAAGGGGATGCCCGTGTTCGGGCAGAACGATAACGCGGGCATTTTTGAAAGTGATTTTTCAAGTGAAACGGGAGAATCTTCGGTCGGCAGTTCCACGGAACAACAGGAAGCCGAAAGTGTTTCTTCCTCCGGTACAGAATCCATTGAGACAGCCGCCGTCGGCACGGTGAAAGGCAAGATCATCGAACGCACCATCTCCTCCACCGGCTCCAAGCTTTCTTATGGAAAGGTATATGTGAAAAACAGCACCGATCTGACCATCGATATACCGTCGCTTTTAAATCAAAGCCTTGGATTTACCATTAAGAAAAACGATCAACCGCAGGTTCTGATTATGCATACCCACACCACCGAGACATACATGACCACTGCGGGCGACACCTATACCGATGCGTTTACCTCACGCTCGCGGGATACCGCCAAAAACATGGTGAGCGTGGGAAATATTATAGCGGAAAAGCTGAATGCGGCGGGCATTGTAACCCTGCACGACGAAACCGAGCATGATTACCCGCAATACACCGGCAGTTATTCCCGCGCAGCCAAGACCATTGCCGGCTATTTGGAAAAATATCCTTCCATTCGGGTGGTGCTGGATCTGCACCGCGACGCCATTACCGCGAGCGGCAACGATAAGGTGAAACTGACGACCGAAATAGGCGGTAAAAAAGCGGCGCAGGTCATGTTGGTCATGGGCTCGCAAAGCGGCAGTGTGACCGGGTTTCCCAACTGGAAAGAAAATTTAAAGTTGGCGCTGCGGCTGCAACAGATTTTAGAGACCGATTACCCCACTTTAGCGCGTCCGTTATCGCTGACTTCAAAAAAATATAATGAAAATCTGACCACCGGCTCCATGTTGATTGAGTTCGGGACCGACGCCAACACTTTGTCCGAGGCGCATTACGCGGCCGAGCTGGTAGGCGACGCACTGGTGAAATTGTTGGGATCTTAAAAAAAGCGAAAAGGAAAAAACAATGAAAAAACAAAGCAGATCATTTTTTCGGGCGGCAAGCCTTTCGGCCGTGATCCTGCTGTGCATCGGGTTTGGGGTGTACGGCATGATTCGAGCCTATGAAAACACCCGCCGAATTGGATTTGGGGAGTACAAAAAAGCCGTCGAGATCACCGACAACTCGGTTCGGATCTTTGATTTTGAGTGGGAAATACCAAATGACCGTCCGTGAATTTAAGGCCGGCAAAGCACGCAAAAAGCACTTCCGACGATAACGTTAGAAGTGCTCAATCTGTTCATAACCTGTTTTTCAGATTTTGGCGGCGGTCAGCCGCATTTTTGTTTTTTCAGCAAATTTTCAGTTGGCTGTATGCCTCATTTTCTAAAGAGGTTTTGCGAATCTGCACTTTAAATTCAATCATGTCGTCATCCTCGCGGCGGTGGGAGACCGCGTCGATCCCGGCGTTTTGCAGGGTTTGCAGCAATTTGGTCAGGCTGTTGGAAAACAGGCGAATATCCCCAATAGCCGCTTTTCTGACCGGCTCGGGCGGGGTGGGCGGCGCGTCCGGTTCCGCGGGCGGAGCGGGATTCAAACATTCCGAAATATATTCCTCGGCCTGTTTCAGGGTAAGACCCTCGGCCAGAATGTGATCCAGCGCGGCCTCACGGCGGTCTTCGGGCAGGCGCAGCAACGCCCTTGCGTGGCGTTCGGTCAAGCGGGACGAGAGGATGCGTTCCTGTAAGGAGTCGCTTAGTTTTAACAGCCGCAGTTTGTTGGACAGGGTGGATTGTGCCAATCCAAGCCTTGCCGCGATCTCGGATTGAGACATGCCGTATTCTTCGATCAGGTGTTGCAAACCCGCCGCTTCCTCAAACACGGTCAGGTCGCTGCGCTGTAAATTTTCCATCACCGCGTAAAGCGCGGCGGTTTCGTCATCCGCCTTATGGATCACGCAGGGCACGCGCCGCAAGCCTGCCGCCACGGCCGCTTTCAGGCGGCGTTCCCCCGCGATCAGCTCGTAAGAGCCGTCGGTCTTTTTGCGCACGGCCAACGGCTGCAAAATGCCGCTGGCTGAAATGCTGTCTGCCAACAGCTTTAATTCATAAGGATCAAAACTTTTACGCGGCTGGTGGGGCGAAAGAACGATCTCCGCGGGGCGCAGCATGACAAGCCGTTTGTCGGATAATAGGGGCATGCCGTTTCCTCCTTTTTTATTGTCATTTTTAGGCGATTGCGAAATGCAATCGCAATGAGGAATTAGGAATGAGAAATTAGGAATTATTTGTAAATTATGAATATAAAAGCTCAAAAGGACTTTATCATAAATTCCTAATTCCTAATTCCTAATTACTAATTGTAATTTTACAAAGCCTGTCCGATTTTGTAAAGAAATTTTCATCGGGTAAATTCGCCCCAAAAAAACAAAAACAGCCGAATCAAAGCGGCTGTTTTGCGATTTCATTTGGTTTTCTTGGGTATTTTGTCGGGGTTTGCGATATTTTTTTGACCGTTATAAAAGCGCGTTGCTCCTTGCCGGTCAAGGTTTCACAAACGATGGCAGGCTGCGCGCCGCCAAGCAATCGCACCGCACGGTCGGCGGTTTTCAGCTCTTCCTCGGCCGAGGGCCCTTTCATGGCCACAAACAATCCCCCCGGCTTCACAAGGGGCAGGCAATATTCTGTCAGCACCGGCAAAGCCGCCACGGCACGCGCACAGGCAAGGTCATACCGTTCCCGGTGAGAAGGGGTTTTGCCCGCGTCTTCGGCGCGCATATGTACGCACGCCGCTTGTGAAAGGCCGCACCGGCTTATCACTTCATTCAAAAAAAGCAGGCGCTTGTTCAAACTGTCAAGCAGGGTCACCTGCAAATCGGGTCGCGCAATTTTTAAAACCAACCCCGGAAACCCCGCGCCGGTGCCGACGTCTATCACGGTGGCATTTGCCGGCGGCGGCGCCGCTTTCAACAACAACAGGCAATCATAAAAATGCTTATACAGCACGTCAAGCGGGTCGGTAATAGCGGTCAGGTTGATTTTTTGGTTCCATTCCAGCAGCAGGTTGCCGTAAAGATTCAGCCGTTCGACCGCCTGCCGGTCAAGCAAAACGCCAAAGGACTCGCATTCGGGGACGATCCGTTCAATTTGAAAATCAATCATGTGCGGACTCCTCAAGGTACGCCTCCAGCCGATAAATGGGCAGACCCATAGCGGTGAATTTGCGTTCGTATTCGGTTTCAATGTTGCCTTCAAATCCACTGTGGTGCAGATCAAGGGAGATGTTTTTCAGGCGGAACCCCTCGTGGCTGAAGGATTCCAGCGAAAATTCAAAAAAGGATGGATTATCGGTTTTTTGATGGATCTCGGCACCGGGCGCGCAAAGGGTTTTATAAATGGTTAAAAACTGCGGATGAGTGAGCCGGTGTGAGGCATACCGCGCTTTGGGAAAGGGGCAGGAAAAATTCAGAAACAGCCGATCCACACTTTGCGGCGGCAGGTATTTTGGCAGGTATTCCGCGCCGCATTTCAAAAACCGCAGGTTGGAAAGCCCTTCGCGTTTAGCGGTCTCGCAGGCCTCCACCAACACGTTGGCGTTTTTTTCGACCGCCAACAAATTGATATCGGGATTCCGGCGGGCAAATTCCGCCGCAAAACCGCCTTTGCCGCAGCCGATCTCTAAAAAAAGGGGTGCGCGGCGCCCAAACCAGGCGTCAAGATCAAGATATTCCGGCGTTAAGACAGCCGTGCGAAAATCACGGTCGGCAAGATCGCTGATGAACAGCACGTCCGCCACGGCGGCCAGGCGTTCTTCCAGATGCTTTTTTTTACGGATCCGCATGTGTGGTCACCGCCGCGTTTTTGGCTGAAAAATGGGTAAGGGTAAACACCAGGGCAAAGATTCCCATGCCAAGCAGAGAAAGGTTTGCCGAAAGGGAGGTGTGGCGGTACGTGCCGCCGGTACCAAGGTAAAACAACACATGCGACAGCCCTTGCGTTGTGCATAGCAGTGCGCCGGACAACCCCCACGCCAAAAGCTTTTTGAAATTTTTTTCGGTATCCAGATCATTCTGCAGCTTGCCAAAGCTCAAGAAGAAAAGCAGACTGACGCAATACGCCGCCAACAGCAGAATATTATCTGAAATCAGCGCCAGCGACGAAACCGCCGTAAAGGTGCAAATGATCTTGACAATCAGGTAAAGCGGCGGCAAAACGGCCGCAAGCGGCGGCAGGTGCAAAAGCCCCAAAAGACTGACGCCGTAAGCAAAGAAAAACAGCACAGCGGCAACGCCGGTAATGCCAAGCAGAGCCAGCTGCCACGGCAATACCGTTCCGGCGAAGGACTCTGTAAACAGCTCGTAAGCCGTTAAACCGCCCACCAAAAACGAGGCGATGGCAAGCCACAGGCTGCGCACGGGCGGTTTTTCGGGATTGCGGTGCGAGGCAAAGCTAAGCAGCACCGCAACGGCGCAAAATACAAAAATCAAAATCAACAAACAAAGCCCAACCGTACGGTATTCCCGCAGAAAAAAGCCGGTGGCGGTGTCCACGGTAAAACAAAGCTCCAGCATGCGCAACAATACACAGGCGGGCAAAGCCAGCCAGAAAAACAGCATGATTTTGTAATGTTTCATAACGGATCCCCCGATTCATGAAATGGAAAAGCCCTGCATAAACATGAAAACAAGAACAGATTTATTTTAGCGCGTTCAGCCCTAAAAGTCAAGGCTAAAAGAATGCGGCAGAAAGGAACGAAGGTCGTTATGAAAAAAGTTGTTGTTTTTGCAGTTTTCCTTGTGGGTGTGATTCTGCTGCTGCCCTTGTCGCAAGCGGACAACCCGGACAAGGCCAAAGCTCCCTCCGCCGTGGGCGAAAGCGCCGTCCTTCCTGACGCAAAGGACGCGGCGGCCGAGAGCTTTCGCATTTGCGAAATGGAAAGTGATACCGTGACCGTTTTGTCGGCAGAAGAGTACATTTTCGGCGTGGTCGCGGCCGAAATGCCCGCGCTTTACGAGCCCGAGGCGCTCAAAGCACAGGCGGTGGCCGCTTATACCTACGCCTGCTATCGCCGCGCCGGAAACAGCGGGAAAAGCTATGATCTGACAACCGATCCCACGCTGGATCAAAGCTACATCACCGAAGAACAGGCGCGGGCGCGCTGGGGCGGCAAGGCGGAGGAATACTGCCAAAAGATCAAGTCCGCCGTGGCGGAAACAAAGGGATTTTTGGTGACCTATGATAACAAGCCGATTTTAGCGGTCTATCACGCCATTTCGCCCGGCAAGACCGAGGACTGCCAAAACGTGTGGGGCAGTGATCTGCCTTATTTAAAGCCGGTGGCAAGCCCGGGGGATACGCTGTCGCCGCAGTATGTATCAACCGTAACGGTCACGGCAAAGACCCTGCGCGAAAAGCTGGGCGACGAATGCGATTTTTCGGGCAAGGAGGCCGCCTATTTCGGAAAGAGCGAAAAAACCGCTTCGGGCGTGGTCAAACAGATATCGGTCTGCGGCACGCCGCTGAAAGGGGCGCGCATTCGCAGTCTTTTGGATCTTCGATCCTCGGCCTTTGACGTGGCGTATAGCGACGGCGGTTTTACCTTTACGGTTTATGGCTACGGGCACGGCGTCGGCATGAGCCAGTACGGCGCCAACGCCATGGCCAAACAAGGCAGTGGATTTGAAGAAATTTTGACCCATTATTACACCGGCTGTACGGTCTACAAGGACTCCTAATTTACAAATTGTTCATAAAAACCAAAAATATTTTGAGTATAGTTATAAATACAAGGGGGTCATGAGATGAAAAAGACCAAAATTTTAATTGCGGATGACGAGGAACGCATTGTCAAGCTGGTGTCGGATTTTTTAACGGCGGAGGGTTACGAGGTAGTGACCGCGGCGGATGGCCGCGAGGCGTTGGAAAAATTTCAGGCGCAAGGGGACATCGCGCTTGCAATCATTGATATCATGATGCCCGAGATCGACGGCTGGGCGCTCACGCGGGAAATTCGCAAGACAAGCAGTGTGCCGATCATCATGCTATCGGCCAGAGCCGAGGAATTTGATTTGTTGACCGGGTTTGAATCGGGCATTGACGAATACGTCACCAAGCCGTTTTCGCCGGCGGTATTGGTCAAACGGGTAGGGGCGCTGCTTCGCCGCAGTGAGGGACAGGCTCTGCCGGGCAACGAAAAACAAAAAGGGCTGGTTGTGGATACCGACGCTTTTTTGGCTTTTATAGACGGCGAGCCGTTGGAGTTGACCCTTAAAGAATTTGAACTGCTGCAATATCTGCACCAAAACGCGGGGTGTGTGCTAACGCGTGACCAATTGTTGAACGCCATTTGGGGGTATGACTACCTGGGGGATTCCCGCACGGTGGATTCGCACATTGCCCGCCTGCGCGCCAAGCTTGGCGATTGGGGTGTTTCGCATCTGAAAACGATTTACGGAATGGGGTATAAGCTTGAAGTTTAAAGCAGTTAAAAAGAAGCTGTGGTTTAAGCTTTTTTTGCAGATTGCCGCCATTTTCGCCGTGTTTGTGCTGGTGTTGGCGCTTGCCAATGTCACGCTGCTGGTGCGGTTTTTCTGTTTGAAAGAAAAAACCGCCTTAAAAGAGCAGATTCATGTGATCGACAAGCTTGATTTTAACGATCCGTCCACGGTGGTCAAAACGCTGGGCGATATTCAGGAAAAATATAATTTTGACACCGAAATTTACACGTCATCGGGCGATATTGTGTATACCACGCTCGGCAGTCAGATGATGGATTATTTCACCCTGAAAAACAACAACTTTTTCATGGCGCATGAGGACATGGCGGTTGTGAAATCAGAAGAACTCGGCGGCGGCGTGGTGTTTGAAACGGCGCTGCGGGGGTTTGACCGAACCGAATACCTGCTTTGCCGCAAACAACTGGACAACGGCAATTATGCCGAAGTGCGGGTGCAAATGAAACTCATCTCCGATTCGGCGGCCATTGCCAACGAGTTTATTGTGTGGGTGTCGGTCGTGTGTTTTCTGCTTTCGATTTTGTGGGTCTTGTTTTTCTCGCGGCATGTTTCCAGGCCGATCGTGCAGATGAACGACATTACCCGCGATATGGCGCGGTTGAATTTTGAACGCAAGCTGGCCGTCACCCGCGAAGATGAAATCGGCCAGTTGGCGGGTTCCGTCAACGAGTTGTCCGAATCGCTTTCGGTCGCGTTAGACGACCTGAAGGCAAAAAACCGGCAGCTGCAAAGTGATATTGAGGCCGAGCGGCAGTTAGACGCCATGCGCCGCGGCTTTGTGGCCAATGTCTCGCACGAGCTGAAAACGCCCATTGCCATTATCGGCGGTTATGCCGAGGGGCTAAAGCTGAACGTCAGCCCCGCCTCGCGGGAGGAATACTGCAATATCATTTTGGATGAAAGCCGCCGCATGAATCGTCTGGTATTAAGCATTTTGGAGCTGTCGCGCTATGAATCGGGTCAAATACAGCCGGATCGTCAGACGTTTGACGTCTCGGTGATGTGCGGCGATTTGGTCTCCCGTATTTTTGCGGGCAAGCAGGTGCGGGCGGAAAACCGCGTTCCCGCAAAGACCCTTTTATATGCCGACCCGGTACAGATCGAACAGATCGTCAAGGCTTACCTTGAAAACGCGGCGGCGCACACGCCTGAAAACGGGCGGGTATGGATCGAGAGCGAAAAAACGACCGACGGTGTTCGCCTGTCGGTCTGCAATACCGGCAGTCACATTGAGGAAGAGCAAATGCCGCAGATCTGGCAAAGCTTTTTCCGGGGGGACTCTTCCCACAAGCGCGAAAGCAGTCGGTTCGGGCTGGGGCTGTCGATCGTGTCGGCCATTGTGAAGCTGTATGGCAGAAGCTGTGGGGTCTATAATACCGAAAACGGCGTGTGTTTTTGGTTTGATATGGACGTTCCGCGGCAGGACGACCGGCCACAGGAATAAGGTTTCAAAAAATTTTCGGCACTCGTGTTGACAACACGGGCGCCGTTTTCTTTCTTTTTGGTGAGTGGTGAGCGCAAGGCGGGGAGAATCCGGTTCTGCGCGACGCTCATAACGGGCAAAAAGCCCGAAAAATCAAGGAGGAAGAAAAACATGGTCAACATCAGAACGGTCAACTGTCCGGAGGAAAAACGAAGCATCAAATGCCCCTACAGCATGACGCCCACCCGCATTGTCATTCACAATACGGCGGGTGACGCCACGGCCGCGGCCGAGATCGCCTATATGCACCGCAACAATCAAAAAGTGTCCTTTCACTTTGCGGTGGATGACACCGAGATCGTGCAGGGCATTCCGCTTAACCGCAACGCCTGGCACGCGGGCGACGGCGGCGGCAAGGGCAACCGACAGGGCATTGCCATTGAAATCTGCTATTCCAAATCGGGCGGTGAAAGGTGGCTCAAGGCGGTTGAAAACGCCGCCGACCTTACCGCCAAGCTGTTAAAGGATTACGGTTGGGATCTTACAAAGGTCACCAAACATCAAGATTATTCAGGCAAGCACTGCCCCCACCGCATTTTGGATGAATACGGCTGGGACAACTTTTTAAAATTGGTGCAAACCAAGCTCAACGGCAAAACCCCCGCGCCCTCCGGAAAAATTTCGGTCACCTATCAAGTGTGGGACGACATCAAAAACAAGTGGCTGCCTAACGTCAACGATTCAGAGGATTACGCCGGCAATCTGGGGCATGACGTCTGCGCGGTTTACGCCCATCTTTCGCAGGGCAATATCACCTATAAGGTGCATACCCTTGGCGGCAGATGGCTGCCGGAGGTGATCAACCGGGAGGATTTTGCCGGGATCTTCAATCGTCCGATCGACGGACTGATGATGAAGACCGATACCGGCCGCACCCTGCATTACGCCGCGCATTTGCGCCGCAAAAACAAGTGGCTGCCCGCCGTTACCGGCTATAACGAAAAGGAAAGCGCCAACGGCTACGCCGGCATTCTGGGGCAGGAAATTGACGCGATCCGCGTGTATTTGGATTGACCGGGAACCTAATAAGGTGCAGGGAAAGGACGGTCGAATTTTGACGATTTGGTGAATTTTTTGAAAACAAACGCCGCGTCGATTAAAAAGGAGTTGTTTTTTCCCCGATTTATGCTATAATGTTGAATGAAGGCTTGCACTTGATAAGGACAAAATGGTTTTGGAGGGCAAAATTTCCGTCCGTTCTTGCCTCGTCACTGGTAATACGCCAGTATAACGGCGTTCCTCGTCTTCGACGGAACGAAAATTTTGCTCCTACAAAACTGCTTCGCACCCGAAATCGAGCT
>CAJOQU010000075.1 GCA_905236975.1 uncultured Clostridia bacterium | reverse complement strand
TTCAGCGGGAAATCTGTTGCACTCTTTTAACCAAACGGTTGAAAGAGTTTTTTGTTTAAAAGGGGGAGAAGGGTGGTTTCACAAGATAAGCGGCTCTGGGCGGTAGAGCAATTGCAAAAAAAGCGGAAAGAGCTTGGCCGGCTTCCGCAAAAGGCCGATTTCGACGAGATCACACGATCCCGGATCAAGGCTTTTTTAGGGCCTTGGCCGCGTGCGCTGGAGGCGGCGGGGCTGAAAGAAAAAAAGACAGTTGTAAAAAGGAGAAAATGATAATGAAAAAAGCAATCGGTTTGATCAGTTCTCTGCTCATTTTTATGAGCGGTGTGGGACTTACCGCCTTGGCGGCGGACACTGTAACAGCAGAGGTCGCGGTGACCATATCAGACGGCGCCGGCGCTTTGGTCATGACACAAGAAACCGTGATTGCCACCGACCGTAACAACGACGGCGCGGTGGATCTTGACGAGGTGCTTTATGCCGCGCATGAGCAAGCCTATGAAGGCGGTGCCGCCGCGGGTTACGCTTCGGCTGCCACCCAGTGGGGACTCGGTATCTCCAAGCTGTGGGGCGATACCAGCTATAACTACGGATATTATGTAAACCATAAAGGCGCAAGCGATCTGTCCGACAAAGTGCAGGACGGCGATATCGTCAAAGCGTATATCTATCAGGACGGGACAACCTACAGCGATGAATACGCCTTTTTTGATCGGGAAACCATCACCGCCGAAGCGGGTACGGCAATCACCCTGGTTTTGAAGGGTGTGGAATTTGATGCGAGCTGGTCTCCGGTGGATACACCGCTTGCCAATGCGGTTATCACCGTAGACGGCGAGGAAACGGCCTATCAGACCGACGCGCAGGGCAGCGTGACCTTGCAGATTAACAGCGTTGGAACGCATGTGATCAGCGCGAAAATCGATGGCAAAATTTTGGTGCCGCCGGTGCTGACAGCAACCATCAACGAAGTGGAGGATGAAATCGACGATACCGAAAACGACGCTGAGAAGGACGAGACCGTAAAATCCCCCAAAACCGGCGATGCCTTGACCCCTTCGGTGGGCATGCTGTTGATACTTGGTCTGGCCGCCGTGATACTAAGCGGCAAAAAGCTTTATGAAAAATAAGCGATTCGCTTTTTTTGCGGCACTGCTGGCGGCGCTTCTGCTTTGCTTTCCCGCTCCCATTTCGGTAAAGGGTGCGGAGGCTTTTTCAGAAAGCGCCACCGTGCAGGCTTATGACGCGCTTGTGGCGTATTGCCGCATGAACGAGGGTCTTTCCCCGTTTTATGTGTTGGATCAAGGGGAAACGGCGCACACAATCATTTCAGAAAAAGACAAGTCGGTCAGCAGGGCACAGCGCCTTGCCGCCGACATTGTTGCCTATAAGCAAAAGCAAAATGGCGTTTCCTCACCGCAGGCGTGGCTGGATTCCGAACTGGTGCGGCAGGCCGGAAACACTGCCGAGTGGTATGTGTTGGCACTTCGCCAAAGCGGTAAGTACGATTTTTCAGCTTACCGAAATGCCCTGTTGGCATTTCTACAAAAAGGTGCTCCGGCAACGGTGCAGACAAAGCAAAAGTTTGCCTTGGCGCTTTTGGCCGCCGGTGACCGCGACAGCGACTATGTTGCCGCGGTTTTGGAGGAACCCCTTGATAAACAGGGCATTATGGCGCAAATTTACGGTCTGCATCTGCTGAATAACGGGTTGAAAAGCGCACGGTATACGGCGGAGGATTTGGTCAACAAGTTGTTATCGCTCTGCTTGTCTGACGGCGGTTGGGCGGTGATGGGAAAAACCGCCGACGTTGATGTGACCGCCATGGTATTGCAGGCCTTGGCGCCACACAAAAACGACCCCGCGGTCAAAGCGGCGATCGACAGGGCTTTGAATCTGCTGTCCGGGCGGCAGCAGGAAGCGGGCGATTTTGCCTCTATGGGGGTTCGAAATGCCGAAAGCACGGCACAGGTGATGTTGGCTCTTTCGGCGCTTGGGGTGGATTGTGCTTCCGACAGCCGCTTTATAAAAAATAAGAATACCGTGTTTGACGGTTTGGAACAATACCGCAACGCAGACGGAAGCTTTTCGCACACGGCGGCGGTTCCCGCAAAGGGGAATCAAAATACTGCCGTCGGGGGGCAAAACGCTTCCTCCGCCGCGTCTTCTTCAAAAGCAGAAAGCGGAAAAAGCAGTGTATCATCTTCAACAAAAACGGATGAAAAAGCCTCTGTCTCTCCCGGTTATGTGACCTCCGCGGAAGAAAGCATTTCACCGCCGGTATCATCCGGCACAACCGATTCTAAGTCGGTATCTTCTTATGCGGAAAAAGGCTTAACAACCTCTGAAATCAACCAAACGGAAGAACAAACCGAGGGTCCGGAAAATCACATGAAGACAGCTGTGAAAAAAACAGCGGGCTATAAACCTTTCGCCTGTGCGGTGGTGTTGATTTTAGCCGTGTTGTCGGCGGTGCTTTTGCTTGTTTTCAAAAAGTGGAATCGGAAAAATGCGTTGGCTTTATGCGGCGTGACAGCCTTTCTGCTCCTGTTTATCCTGCTTACCAATTTCCAGACGGCCAAGCAGTACCGCGCTGTGGCCGAAAAGCAAAACGTGGTGGGATCGGTCACCCTGTCGATCGACTGCCACACCGTAGCCGAACAGGCGGAGAATGTACCGGCCGACGGTCTTTTATTGCCCGAAACGACCTTTTTCATTGAAGAGGGTGAAACGGTTTGCGATATTTTGCTGGAGGCCGCCAAAACCTATGACATCCAAATCGAAAAAAAAGGCGCAAACGGTATGGTTTATATTGCCGGAATCGCCTATTTATATGAATGTCAGTTCGGCGATTTGTCG
>CAJOQU010000074.1 GCA_905236975.1 uncultured Clostridia bacterium | reverse complement strand
GCGTGATTTATTCGGCGAGGCCAAACGCGAAGCTCCGGCCATTGTCTTTATTGATGAGATCGACGCGGTCGGCCGCCAGCGCGGCGCCGGACTTGGCGGCGGTCATGACGAACGTGAGCAGACGCTCAACCAGTTGCTGGTGGAAATGGATGGCTTCGGTGCGAACGAAGGCGTTATCGTCATGGCGGCAACCAACCGCCCCGATATTTTGGATAAAGCGTTGCTGCGCCCCGGCCGTTTTGACCGGCAGATCACCGTGAATTACCCTGACGTGAAGGGCAGAGAGGAAATTTTGAAGGTTCACTCCCGCGGCAAGCCGCTGGGGCCGGATGTCAACCTGGCTACCATCGCCAAATCCACTTCGGGCTTTACGGGCGCCGACCTTGAAAACCTGCTGAATGAATCGGCATTGCTGGCTGTTCGCCACGGCAAAAAGGCTATCACGCAGGAGGAAATCGAAGAGGCTACCATCAAGGTGGTCATGGGTACCGAAAAGAAATCCCATGTTATTTCGGATAAGGATAAATGGGTCACCGCCTATCATGAGGCGGGGCACGCGGTGGTATCTTACTTTCTGCCGACGCAGGACCCCGTGCATCAAATCTCCATTATCCAACGCGGCATGGCGGCGGGGTATACCATGTATATTCCTACGGAAGAAAAGGGGCATACCTCCCGCAATCAATTGGCCGAGCAGATTTGTTCCTTGCTTGGCGGACGTGCGGCCGAACAGCTCACACAGGATGACGTTTGCACCGGCGCCTCGAACGATATTGAACGCGCCACCGAGCTTGCCCGCAAAATGGTCACCAAGTTCGGCATGAGCGATAAGCTGGGGCTTGTGACCTACGGCAACGATAACAACGAGGTCTTTCTGGGACGCGATTTTTCGTCTACCCCGAATTACTCTGAAAAGACCGCCGCTTTGATCGATGAGGAAATCGAATCGGTGGTCATGACGCAGTATAAAAAGGCGCTCAGCCTACTGCAAAACGCCATGCCTAAACTGCACGAAGTGGCCAAGATCGTCTTTGAACGCGAAAAGATTTCGGGTGACGAGTTCCGCAGCATCATGCAGCGGGAGCAACCGGCCGTGTAAATCAAATGAGCGGGAGGGCTGATTCGAACCGACTTAGGCATTTGAAAAAGCATCTTGCGCAATAATTCAATATTTCTTTTAACAAAAAACCGCTCCGATTTTATATTCGGGGCGGTTTTTTTCGGATATTTTGCGCCCGATCATCCCATACTAAAAACGGGTGATGGTATGAGAAATAAAATATTAGGCATTTTAGCGCTTCTTTTCATTTTCAGTATGCTTTGTATCTTCATGGTCTCGGGCGGGTATCTATATTTGCGGCGCAACATCGGGGTGACGGAAAACGTCGTCTCGGATGAGCCGTACCGTTTTTCCGAGCCGGAGGATAAGGGCGTTTTGGTCAATTGCGGCGGGCGGCAGGTCTTTTTCTATTTGGATTTTACCGACAGTCGGCTGACCGTGGTCTTTCCGCCTGATGGACAGGAAAAAACCGACCCGGTCTATGGCTATCCGGTGAATTATGCCGTTACGGCGGGGGACGCGCTGCTGTCTGCTGTGATTGACGATGTTGACGGTATTGAACTTGAGATCGACGGCGAGCCTTTGCGATATACCGGCGTGCAGGTGACCGAAATGCTTTCTTACATGGCGGAACCCCGCGAGACCGAACGGGCGGTGTTAGCCGCGCTGTTTGAAAAGATCGCGCAAAACGGTCTTGATCGCGAACAATTTTTGAAATGGCTGGAAAGCGCCGAGACCGATCTGACCGTGCCGGATTGCTATTTTTGGAGCGAGTATCTTGACACGTTGTGCCAAAATGCGCAGTTTGTCAACTGACGGCGCGGGACGAACCGCAGGATACGTCAAATCGCTTAAAAATCGGTTTTCAGTCGGTTTTGCAGGAAGAGTCAGCCAAAATATGCAAATATGCTTGAAAAAATGCATATGAGGATGTATAATAAATATAATCTTTCGAAAGCAGGTGCGTTATGACAAGAAAGCAAGCAAGAGAAGAGGCTTTTATTCTTGTTTTTGAAAAAGAATTTAACGATAACAGCATTGATGAGATTTTAGAACTGGCCGCCGAACTGCGCGATCTGGTGCCGGATGAATATATCATTGCGGTCTTCCGCGGCGTGTATGACCATCTATCCGATTTGGATAATGAAATATCCAAAAACTCGGTGGGGTGGAGCATCTCTCGCATTTCCAAAACCGCCCTTTGTATTTTGCGGCTGGCTATTTTTGAAATGCGCTATTTGGTCGAAATCCCGGTATCGGTCTCCATCAATGAAGCGGTCGAGCTTTGTAAGAAATACGCCACACAGGATGACGCGGTCTTTGTCAACGGCATTCTGTCCACCGTGGCGAAAGAACTGTGACCATGGATGTCCGCACGCTTACCGTCCGCCAGCTGAACTTTTATGTAAAATCCCTGTTAGAGGGCGACGTGCATCTGCAAAGTGTGGCTGTCACGGGGGAGCTTTCCAACTTTAAGCGCCATTTGGCAAGCGGGCATTGGTATTTCACTTTAAAGGACGGCGACGCCGCGATTCGCTGCGTCATGTTCCGCGGATGCGCCGCACGGGTGCCTTTTGCGCCTGAAGACGGCAAACAGGTGGTGCTGATCGGGCGGGTCTCGCTTTATGAGAAGGACGGGCAATACCAGTTCTACGCCGAAGAAATGTTGCCTGTTGGCGCCGGAAAACTGGCAATGCAGTTTGAACAGGTCAAACAAAAGCTTGAAAAAGAGGGGCTGTTTGACCCGGCGCGTAAACGTCCGCTGCCCGCCTTTCCGACCCGCATTGCGGTGGTCACGTCGCCGACCGGCGCCGCCGTACAGGATATTTTGAATATTTTGGGTCGTCGTTTTCCGCTGTGCGCCGTTTTGCTTTGCCCGGTTTCGGTGCAGGGGGAATCCGCTGTGCCGGATATGTTGGCGGCTCTTGACCGGGTGTATGCGCGAGATGATATCGATTTGATTATCCTTGGCAGGGGCGGCGGTTCGGCTGAGGATCTGCAGGCCTTTAACAATGAAGAACTTGCCCGCAAGGTTGCCGCGTCGCCGGTACCGGTCATT
>CAJOQU010000073.1 GCA_905236975.1 uncultured Clostridia bacterium | reverse complement strand
CCGCCGTTTGCAAAAAGGCCGGGTCGGTCACGGCGGCCGTGCCCAAGATGACCCGATCCACACCGCTTTCCAAATAGCGTTCCACCGTTTTCATGCTGCGAATGCCGCCGCCGATTTCGGTAAACAGGGAGGTTTTTTCGGCAATGGCGCGTACCAGTTCAAAATGAGGAGTAGAGCCGTCGCGTGCGCCCTCTAAATCCACCAAATGCACGCATTGTGCACCGGCGTTTTCAAAATCACGCGCCACGGCAAGGGGGTCGTGGTGGTAGACCGTCATATTTTGGTAATCGCCTTTGAACAGGCGAACGGCTTTTTGATCGTAAAGATCAATGGCAGGGAAAATCTTCATAAGGGTTTCTCCGTTTCACAGAAAGCACGCAGGATGGCAAGCCCTACTTTGCCGCTTTTTTCGGGGTGGAACTGACAGCCGAACACACAGCCGTCAGCCGCGGCGGCGGTCAGGGGGATGCCGTATTCGGTTTGGGCGATCACGCTGTCTTCACACCGATCGGCAAAAAAAGAATGCACAAAATACACAAAGTCGCCGTCTTCAATGTAGCGAAACAGCGGGCTTTCCCCCACAAAGCGCAGGGCGTTCCACCCGATATGCGGAATTTTAAGCGAAGGATCGATACGTCCGCGCATGGGTACAACGTCGCCCTGCAAAAGCCCCAGTCCTTCAAAGCAGCCGAACTCATAGCTTTTTTCAAATAACAACTGCATGCCAAGGCAAATGCCGAGCAGCGGCTTGCCGTTTTGCGCTTCCGATTTGATCAAGCGGTCAAGACCGTCTTTTTTCAGCTTTTCGATCGCATCGCCAAACGCGCCCACGCCGGGCAGGATCAGGCGGTCGGCCGCGCGGATTTCGGCCGGGTCACGGGTCACAACACAATCGGCGCCGATGGCGGCAAGGGAGGAGGAAAGGGAAAACAGATTCCCCACGCCGTAATCCAAAATAGCAATCATGCAAGCACCCCTTTGGTAGAGGGAACCTCGTCAAGATAAGCGTCATCCAGCTTTACGGCGGCCGCAAGGCTGCGGGCGACCGATTTGAACGCCCCTTCTAAAATGTGGTGTGAATTGCTGCCCGCAAGTTGTTTGATGTGCAGGGTCACGGCGGCGTGCCGCACAAAGCCCAAAAAGAATTCCTCGCCAAGCTCGGTGTCAAAATCGCCGACCTTGGGGGCGGGAACGTGCAGATCATACGACAAATGCGCCCGGCCGGAAAGATCGACCGCCGATAAAATCAAGGCCTCATCCATGGGCAGCAGAAAGCTGCCGTAGCGCGTGACGCCGCGCAAGTCACCGAGCGCCGCTTTGAAGGCGTCACCCAGTGCAATGCCAATGTCTTCGGTGGTGTGGTGAAAATCCACCTCGGTATCCCCTTTACAGGAAAGGGTCAGGTCAAACCTGCCGTGACGGGCAAACAAGGTGAGCATGTGGTCTAAAAAACCGCAACCGGTTTGAATCTCGCTTTTGCCGGTGCCATCGACCGTCAGGGAAAGCGCAATATCCGTTTCGTTGGTGCGGCGGTTGATCGTTGCTTGTCTCATAAGAATCTCCATTCTGCCGCTAACTTGTCCGCACAAATAGGGCCTGAAATCTCGAATAGCGGCTGATGGAGATTTTACCGGCATGTGTCGCGGCTGCCGTTTTGTCGGCGAGCGACGTACCGTCCCTAAGTTGTGTGATAGCGTGATTTTTCACGCTATCCCTTCCACGATCTTGCGGATCGTTTCTATGAAAAATTCCATTTCTTCGCGTGAACCAATGGTAATACGGTTATAATTCGCCAGTCGTTCGCCGTCAAAATGCCGCACCAAAATGCCCTCGTTCTTTAAGGCCCGGTACAGCGCCTCCCCCCCAATGCGGGGGTGTGCGGCAAACACAAAGTTGGCAAGCGAATCGGTCACGGTAAAGCCCGTGGCGCGCAGCTCTTTGGTCACAAAGGCGCGGGTTTGGATGATTTGATCACAGCATTGCCGGAAATAATCGTCATCTTCAAGCGACGCCGCGCCCGCCAGTTGGGTCAGGCGGTTGACGTTGTAAGGGTTGGTGGCGTATTTGATTTTCTCAAGATCGGCGATCAGATCGGCAGAGCCAAAGGCAAAACCCAGCCGGGCGCCCGCCATGCTGCGGGATTTGGAATAGGTGCGCACAACCAGCAGGTTGTCATACCGCGGCAGGAGCGACAGGGCGCTTTGCGCCCCAAAATCCACATAGGCTTCGTCGATCACCACCACGCCGTTCGGGTTTTCGGCCACAATGCGTTCCACCTCCCGGAGCGGAAGGGCAAGACCGGTGGGGGCGTTGGGATTGGCCAATACCACCAAATTGTTGCGCCCGCAAAGGGCAGAGACATCAACGGTAAAATCATCGAGCAGGGGCGCAATTTTTACGTTGATGCCGTACAGATCGGCAAATACTTTGTAAAAGCCGTAGGTGATATCGGGAAAAACCGCGCCTTGTTCCCCGTAGGCCATAAAGGCAAAGTTTAAGATCTCATCCGACCCGTTGGAGGCAAAAACCTGATTTTCCTTTACGCCATACCGTGCCGCCAACTTTTCACGCAGCATGCGGCAGGTCGGGTCGCTGTAAAGGCGCAGATCGGCCATTTGCGCCCGGTCGACCGCGTCGATTACACAGGGGGGCGGGGGATAGGGCGATTCGTTGGTATTCAGCTTGATGCAGCGGCGATCCTGCGGTTGCTCGCCCGGCACATAGGCCGCAAGCGCCGACAGCCCGGAAGATAAAAAACGACTCATGACGGTTCCTTTTCAAAGCGGACGGTCGCGCTGCGGGCGTGTGCCGAAAGACCTTCCTTTTCGGCAAAAAAGGCGATTTTATCGGCCACCGCCCGCAGGGCGTTTTCCGTATAATAAGTATATTGCGACTTTTTCACAAAATCATCCACTGACAGGGGACTTGAAAACCGCGCCGTGCCGGAGGTCGGCAGGGTGTGGTTGGGCCCGGCAAAATAATCGCCCAGTGCTTCGGGACAACAACGCCCCATGAAAATACTGCCCGCGTTGGTGATCTTGTCAAGATAGTCAAAGGGATGATCCACGCAAAGCTCTAAATGCTCGGGTGCGATCTCGTTGGCCACGGAAAAGACCTGTTCCAAATGATCGGTCACAATGATCTTGCCGTTGTTTTCAATCGAGGCGCGGGCGATCTCCTCCCGCGGGAGGAGGGCGAGCTGTCTTTCAATCTCCTGTGCTACGGCGTTGGCTAAGTCCTCGCTGTCGGTCACCAGCACGGCGCTTGCCATTTTATCATGCTCGGCCTGCGACAACAGATCGGCCGCCACAAAACGCGGATCGCTTTTGGCGTCGGCAATGACCAAAATTTCGCTGGGACCGGCAATCATATCAATCGATACTTTGCCGAAGACCTGCCGTTTGGCCTCAGCCACAAAGGCGTTGCCGGGACCGACAATTTTGTCCACCTTCGGTATGCTCTCGGTGCCAAAGGCCAGCGCGGCGACGGCCTGCGCGCCCCCGACCTTGAAAACGCGGTTTACGCCCGCAATTTTGGCGGCGGCTAAAATGGCCGGATTCACCTTGCCGTCCGGTCCCGGCGGCGTGGTGATGCAAAGGGTGCCGCAGCCGGCGATTTTGGCGGGGATACTGTCCATCAATACGGTCGAGGGATAGGCCGCCGTGCCGCCCGGTACATACAATCCCACCCGCTCAATGGGAGTGATTTTTTGGCCGGTGACCACGCCGTCCTTTTCGTTTAAAATAAAGCCGGTTCGTAATTGCGCCCGGTGAAAGGCGCGGATATTCTCGGCCGCTTCCTTTAAGATTTCAATAAACCGCGGTTCTACAAGGCGGAAGGCCTCGTCGATCTCCTGCTCGGTGACCTCCAATGAAGTCAGGGTGGCTTTGTCGAATTTTTCGGTATAGGCAAACAGCGCACGATCGCCGTTTTGCCGCACGTCCTCTAAAATATCCGACACCACGCCCGAAACATCGGCCGCGGCGGTTCCGCGTGAAAAAATTTTCTCGGGGGAGACCTCCCCCACCTTTAAAATGTTAATCATGTTCCTTCTCCAACCGGGCCAACAGCCCTTTTTTGATCGATTCTATTTTCTCCGCCTTGAACTGATAACTCGCCTTGTTGGCGATGAGCCGCGCACTGATGGGCACAATGCTTTCGATCGGTTCCAGATCGTTTTCCAGCAGGGTCTTACCGGTTTCCACAATATCCACGATCACATCGGAAAGCCCTAAAATGGGCGCCAGCTCGATGGAGCCGTTCAGATGGATGATATCGATATCCCGGCATTTTTCGGCATAATACTGCCGTGCAATGTTTGAAAATTTGGTAGCTACACGCAGGGTCTTAGAGGGGTCATCGGTAAAGCCTTTTTTAGCGGCCACGGCCATGCGGCAAACGCCGAGGCGCAGATCTAACAGCTCGTATACATCCGGCTCATATTCCAGCAGGATGTCCTTACCGGCCACGCCGATGTCGGCCGCGCCGCGTTCCACATAAATTGCCACATCCGACGGTTTGACCCAGAAAAAGCGCAGACGGAGTTCCTCGTTTTCAAAAATCAGCTTACGGCCGTTTTCCAACACCGCCGGGCATTCAAAGCCCGCCTCTGCAAACCGTGCATACACTTTTTCGCCAAGGCGGCCTTTAGGCAACGCGATGTTTAAGTAAGACAGATGATCCTGCTCGCGTTTTTCCTCAAACAGCTCCAACCTGTCCAAATAGACCGCAAAACCGATTGCTCCGGCACTGCCGCCCATTTTGCGCATCAGCCCGTCATACCGCCCGCCCGAAAGCACGCGGGTGGCCATGCCGTTGATATAGCCTTTGAAGACCGCGCCGCTGTAATAGGTTGTGGAATCCACCATGGAAAAATCCAATTGTATATGGTTTGCAAAGCCGTTTTCTTTGGCGCTTTGTATAATGGCGGCAAGCTCGGAAAGGGCGGCTTTGGCTTCATCGGATGCGGCGATCTCCTGCACGGCCGACAAAGCCTTTTCGGCGCTTTCATGGTTTTTGATCAGCACCTTTAAACGGTCAAACTGTTCTGCTGTGCAGACCGTTTTTAATTGGTCGCCGTTTTTGTGGGTCACGGCTTCCAGCGCGGCGCGGCGCGGGTCGCCGGTCAGGCCGCATTCGTCAAGCAAAGCCGCCACCAGTCCCACATGCGAGACATTCAACACAAAATTCCGGCTGATGATCGCCAGACTTTTGCATGCCAGCAGGATCACTTCGGCAATATCTTTTTCCGACAGATCGCCGATGCACTCCAATCCCGCCTGCATGATTTCCTTATAAGTGTGTGAGCTGTCGGCAATGCGGTACACGTTTTCGTTATAATAAAGCTTTTGCACCCCGGTTTTGACGTCCCGAAAATTTTTTAAAACCGACAGGGTGACGTCGGGCTTTAAGGCCAACAGTTTTCCGTCGGCATCGGTAAAGGTGATGATGCCGTCCGAGGCTAAAAAATCCTTATTTTCGGAGTAAAGGTCATACTCCTCAAACTTGCTCATTTTATAATGCGTATACCCGTGCGCAAGGTAGAGCTGCCGCAGGGCAAAAACGGCTTTTTCGTCGTTCTTTAAAATGCTTTCATCAAAGCTCATGTGCCGTCACCTATCCGTTCAATCACCGTTTTGTAGCCGCCGCTGCCGTATTGAATGCACCGGCTGACCCGGCAAATGGTCGCTGTGCTGGCACCGGTGAGCTTGTTAATGTCCACATAACTTTTGCCGGCGGACAGCAAACAGGCTACTTCAACACGCTGGGCAACGGCCTCGGTCTCTTGTACCGTGAAGGCGTCGTCAAAAAAGGCGGCGCATTCTTCCTCGGTTTTGAGCGACAAAATGGCTTGATACAGCTTTTTTGCCTTTTGTTTATCTACTTGATGCATGTTGTTTTACTCCCAAAAAATTCATATGTGGGTATTTTAACACATCACCGTGCTAAAGTCAAGGTCTTTTCTCTAATTTTCTTAACAGAAAAGAAAGAAGATGCTGTGCGTGCAAAAGGGGATACGCCCTTCACAATTTTCAAATTACAAGCTGCCGCGATAATAAAGGCCGCGGGTATATTGACCGGCAGGTGCGGCTCCGGTTTGATAAGCGGTCAGCACTTCCTGTGCACGGTCTGCGGATTCCTCGGTGAAAAAAAGCACCGCGAAATCTACCGTCTTCAGGTCCTGCTGTTTATCAGCCAGCCAAATGGGAACGGAATTAAACAACTCGCTGTAGCCGCTGCGGCATCGAACGCAAAATTCGGCGCCAAGGCGATCGGTCATTCTTCCTTTTTGACGACAAGCGCCGCAGTTTTGCCCGTTTTTAACCGGACAGTTCCGAAACAGCATGAGCGGGATATGCCCATATGCCACCATGCCTTTTGGAAAGGGAGCATTCAGCGCCGCCGCCTCGGAAAAGGTGATCTCATAAGATAATACCGCCGCACCGGCGCCCAGTGCCGCCGTGGCGTTCAGACTTTCGGAATTCAACAGATTCATGCCGGTATCGGCCGTAACGGTAAAGCCTTCTTCCAAAGCCAGCCGCATAGCCGAAAGATTACCGCAAAACGCATCGGTAAAGCCTTTTTGTCGGAAGAGGCGCAGGCGCCGCCGCACCGTTTCCTCGCTTTCCATAGCGCGGGGTAATTCCACAGCAAGGCGCACCCCGGGCGGGGGTTGGTCGATGTCCTGCTCCAAAGGAAAAATCAAGGTCTGTACGCCGGTAAGATGTTCCGGAATTTGTCCGGCGTTGGCAAAGCGCGCATACAATGCGGGAGCGGCTGTGTTCGAGCGGCCTGCCGGGGCGGGAGTATAAGAGATGACAGGCACATCGGTTCT
>CAJOQU010000072.1 GCA_905236975.1 uncultured Clostridia bacterium | reverse complement strand
TTGCAGGGTTATAATGTGCTTTACCCCATGGGGTGGGACGCATTCGGTCTGCCTACCGAGAATTTTGCCATTAAAAACCATATTCATCCCGCCGTTGTGACCGAAAAAAATATCGCCAACTTCAAGCGCCAGTTAAAGTCGCTTGGCTTCTCGTTTGATTGGAGCCGTGAGATCAATACCACCGATCCGTCTTATTATAAATGGACGCAGTGGATCTTTTTACAGCTCTTTAAAAATGGCTTGGCCTATAAAAAGAAGATGTCGGTCAACTGGTGTACCTCTTGTAAGTGCGTGCTGGCCAACGAAGAAGTCGTGGGCGGCCTTTGTGAACGCTGCGGCAGTGAAGTGATCCACAAAGAAAAAAGCCAGTGGATGCTGAAAATCACCGATTACGCCGAAAAGCTGTTGGACGATTTAGACGGTTTGGATTTTATTGACCGCGTGAAGACCCAGCAACGAAACTGGATCGGCCGCTCTTATGGTACGCAGGTGAAATTTTCCACCAATATCGGCGATACCTTTGAAATTTTCACCACTCGTGCCGATACGCTGTTCGGCGTGACCTATATGGTCATGTCGCCCGAGCATCCGTTGATTGAAAAATGGGCGGAAAAAATTGAGAACCTTGAAGAAGTAAAAGAATATCAACAGCAGGCGGCCAAAAAATCCGATTTTGAGCGCACCGAGCTTGCCAAGGAAAAAACCGGCGTGCGCCTGCAGGGCGTGACGGCCATTAACCCGGTCAATAACAAGGAAATCCCCATCTATTTGTCGGATTACGTTTTGATTTCATACGGTACGGGTGCCATCATGGCCGTACCGGGGCATGACACCCGTGACTGGGAGTTTGCCAAAAAATTCGATCTTCCCATTATTGAGGTCGTGGCGGGCGGCAATGTCGAAGAAGCCGCTTATACCGACTGCGCCACAGGCACCATGGTCAATTCCGGATTTTTAAACGGCCTGTCGGTTGACGATGCCAAAAAAGCCATTCAGGAATGGCTGACCGAGCGCGGCCTCGGCGAGCGCAAAACCAACTACAAACTGCGTGACTGGGTTTTCTCACGTCAGCGCTATTGGGGCGAGCCCATCCCGGTGGTTTATTGTGAAAAGTGCGGCTATGTGCCGTTGCCTGAAAGCGAACTGCCGCTGGTATTGCCGAATGTGGATTCTTACGAGCCGACCGATAACGGGGAATCACCGCTTGCCAATATGACGGATTGGGTGAATACCACCTGCCCGCATTGCGGCGGTAAAGCCCAGCGTGAGACCGATACCATGCCACAATGGGCGGGGTCATCCTGGTATTTCCTGCGGTATTGCGACCCCCACAACGACAAAGCGCCGGCCTCACCCGAGGCGCTGCAATATTGGTGCCCGGTGGATTGGTACAACGGCGGGATGGAACATACCACTTTGCATTTGCTTTACAGTCGTTTTTGGCACAAGTTTTTGTATGATATCGGGGCGGTTCCAAACCCCGAGCCATACGCCAAACGCACCAGCCACGGCATGATTTTGGGCGAGAACGGCGAAAAGATGTCAAAATCACGCGGGAATGTCGTCAATCCCGATGATATTGTGCGGGATTACGGGGCGGATACCATGCGCCTTTACGAAATGTTTATCGGCGATTTTGAAAAAGCGGCTCCTTGGAGTCAGTCCTCCATTAAGGGCAGTAAACGCTTTTTAGACAGGGTGTGGGCTCTATCCGACCGATTGATCGAAGGCGACGGTTACCGTCCGCAGTTGGAGGCCGCTTTTCATCGCACCATTAAAAAAGTCAGCGAAGACATTGAACAACTCAAAATGAACACCGCCATCGCAGCGTTGATGACCCTGTTCAACGATATTCAGGCCTGCGGCGGCATCAACAAGGGAGAATGGAAAACCTATTTGCTGTTGCTGAACCCCTTTGCGCCGCATATCACCGAGGAACTTTGGCAAATGGCCGGCTTTGAGGGAATGTTGAATGAGGCGGCCTGGCCTTCTTATGATGAGGCCAAATGTGCCGACAGTACGGTTCAAATTGCCGTTCAGGTCAACGGGAAAATCAAAGCGCGTATCGATATTGCGGCCGACCTCACAGCAGACGCCGCCATAGCACAGGCTAAGACGGCCGAGAACGTTGCGAAGGAGATTGCGGGCAAAACAGTCGTAAAAGAACTGTATGTGCCGAAAAAGCTTGTGAATATTGTTGTGAAATAAATTCTAAATTTGTAGAAAATATTGGTTGCAATTTTGCACGATATATGTTATGATATTAGTTGCATAAATCTGTGGGGCAAGCCTGTTTGGTTTTTTCTTCCCTTGCGGATTGATAGGATCGGGCGCCGCGCTTTTCTGGCGCAGTAGCGGCCGGTCATGGTTTGGAGGTGTAAGCTGTGAGTCCAGTTGAAATTATTATCGGCATTTTGGTTATTTTAGTGTCGCTTTTCATCGTTGCGGTCGTTCTGCTGCAGCAGGGTCACCGTGCCGGTATCAACGGTGCGATCTCGGGCGGAGCCGATACCTTCCTCTCAAAAAATAAAGCAAGAACTGCCGATGCGTCTTTATCACGCTTGACGAAGTATGTCGCCATTTTGTTTTTTGTTTTAGCCATCGTGGCGAACATCATTGCTTTAAGGGGATAGCCTGCTTTTAAGCCGGGTAACAACGCCCCGCATTTTTGCGGAGGGAGGGAATATACAATGAGTCAGGTCAGAATCAAAGAAAATGAATCGTTGGACAATGCGTTGCGTCGTTTTAAAAGGCAAACCGCGAAGGACGGCGTTATTCAGGAAATTCGCAAAAGAGAGCACTATGAAAAGCCCTCTGTAAAGCGCAAAAAGAAATCGGAAGCTGCTCGTAAGAAGAAGCGCCGTTGATTAAATTATGAAAAAGCGGTTCATGCAACCGCTTTTCTTTTTTAAAACCGGATGTTTTTTGGCAAAAGGGAAGTTTTCTTTCCCGGTCAAGGAAGGAGAAATATGCTTTTAAAGCCTACCGTGAAATTAAATAAAATTACTGATATCAAACCAAGTATGCTCCAAAAGAACGGCATTCACGCCTTGATTTTAGACGTTGACAACACGCTTTCCACCCACCATGGTCAGCAGTTGATCGCGGGGTTGGAGGATTGGCTGCATGCAAGGCAGGAAGAAGGGGTAAAGCTTATCATCCTTTCCAATTCTAAACGGGATAGGGTAGAGCCTTTGGCCGCTAAAATCGGCCTGCGGTATATCTGTCTGGGGTTAAAACCCTTTCCATTTCGCTTTCATACCGCTTTGCGGGCGCTTGGCGCCAGACCCGGCGAAACAGCCATTGTTGGCGATCAGATTTTTACCGATGTATTGGGCGGCAACATGGTCAGGATCAAAACCATCTTGTTAGATCCCATATTACCTGAGACCACACCGTACTTTCGCTTCAAACGAAAATTGGAAAAGGGTGTAATGAAACTGCATCACATTGAAACCACACAGGAGGAATGACCATGCCCGCAAAATTCGGTCCCGCCGGTAACGGTGACAGCTTTTCGGCAATGGGCTATAAAAACAGCTTGCAGGTTCCGGAATACATTGTGAAAAAAGGGCTTGATTGCTTTGAATACCAATGCGGCCGAGGCGTCAACATCGGGCAGGAAAAAGCGCGGGAGTTGGGGCGTTTGGCGGCCGAGGCCGGTATTACCCTTTCGCTCCACGCGCCGTATTATATTTCCATGTCCTCAACCGAGGAGGAAAAACGGCTGAATTCAGTCAATTATATTTTAGCGTCGGCACGGGCGGTGCATGCCATGGGCGGCGATCGCATTGTGGTACATACCGGTTCTTGCGGAAAAATTCCGCGGGAGGAAGCGTTGGCGCTTGCCAAAGATACCATGCGTCTGGCGCTTGCGGCGCTGGACAGCGAGGGACTGGGGCAGGTGCATATCTGCCCCGAGACGATGGGAAAGGTCAATCAACTTGGCACCTTGTATGAAGTGCTGGAGCTTTGCCGGTTGGATGAACGGCTGATCCCCTGTATAGATTTTGGTCATTTGAACGCGCGTGATCAGGGTTCCTTGCGGGAATTTTCTGATTATGAAGCGGTGTTTTTGTCCATTCGGGACGCATTGGGTGAGGATCGCTTTCATCGTTTTCATTCCCATTTTTCTAAAATCGAATACACCACCGGCGGTGAAAAAAGGCACCTGACTTTTGAGGATACTATTTACGGTCCGCAGTTTGAGCCGGTGATGGAATTGACTGCAAAATACGGTTGTGAACCGGTCTTCATTTGTGAATCGGCCGGAACCCAGGCGGAAGACGCCAAAACCATGAAAGACTATTACCGCACTCTGCTTTAAGGAGGAATCGCAATGATCTGGCACAGTACCGAAATTTCAGAGGTTTTAAAAGAATTAGAGGTTGAAGAGAAAAAAGGTCTTGCCAATGGTGTGGCTGAACAACGGCTTGAAAAATATGGAGAAAATATCGTCTCCCATACCGAAAAGCCCACCTTTTGGGATCGTCTTTTTGCACAACTGAAAAGCAAGATTGTGATTTTGCTGATCGTCCTTGCACTTTTGTCGTTTGCGGTATCACTGATTTATCGGGTATCGGGCGCATATGCCTCGCTTTTGATTGTGGCCATTGTGCTGGTCAACGCGGTGGTGAGCGCCTACAATCTACATAAGTGCGACAACGCGTTAGACGATATGAAAAACGTGACCAACCCCACCGTCACCGTTCTGCGTGAAGGGGCAAAGCGGGTTGTAAATTCGGCGTTGTTGGTACCCGGGGATATTATTTTACTGGAGGAAGGCAATTATATCCCGGCGGATGCGCGTGTGATCGAATGCAGTGAATTTCGCTGTAACGAATCGGTTTTGACCGGGGATGAAATCCCGGTAGAGAAAAACAGCAATGCCGTCTCGCGGGATATTACGTCGCTGGAAGACCGAGAAAATATGGTTTTTTCGGGGACAAGCGTGGTACACGGCACCGCGAAAGCCGTTGTGGTTGCTACCGGCCTTTCGACCGAGGTTGGCCGCACGTCGTCTATTTTTCGCCAGACCGGCAAACAAACCCTCCCTCTGCAACCGGAATTAGACGGTGTTGGCAAGCTGGTCAACATTGTTATCCTGATTGTTTGCGTTTTGGTATTTGTGATCGGTATGATTGAGAACTTTTCCAACGGCAATTTTGCTGATATGACTTTGAAAATGCTGGTCAATGCGGCAGCGCTGGGAGTGGCCGCCATTCCCGAGGGGTTGCCCGCTATTGCCACAGTGGTCATTGCCGTGGGGGTGCAGCGTTTATTGCAGGAAAATATTTTGGTTAAAGACGCGGACGTGTTGGAAAAACTGGCCGCCACCAATATTATTTGTGCCGATAAAACCGGTGTTTTAACCCGCAATAAAATGGTGCTGAGTAAAATTTACGACGGCGACCGTGTGACCGATCCCGAAACCGAGGAATTGAGCCAAAAAACCGCATTGGTGTTAAGATTAGCGGCGGCCTGTTCGACCTTGCGGAACGATTCGACCGAGGATGCGATCAAAAATGCCTGCCTGACCTATCACTCCTTTTCGGAAAAAGAGATTGAAGAGCATTTTCCAAAGCTCAATGTTATTCCCTTTGATTTAGAGAAAAAGATGATGGGCGTTATCACCATGATTCATGATAAGCCCTATGCCATCGTAAAAGGCGCTCCGGAAAATGTGATTCCACATTGCCGGGACTGCAAAGCGGAGGAAATCATCAAAATCAACAACACCTTTGCCGAAGACGCTTTGCGAACCATTTGCATCGCTTTGGCACCGCTGGAGGCCATTCCGGCCAATCCCTCGTTTACTGATTTTGAAGATTCACTTACCTTTGTAGGCCTGCTTGGTCTAAACGATCCGCCGCGTGAAACGGTGGTGGAAAACATCGCCGCTTTAAAGCAGGCCGGCATCCGCACCGTCATGATCACCGGCGACCATTTGCTTACCGCCGCCGCAGTTGCTCGCAGGATCGGTATTTTAACCGATGACGCCAAGGCCATTTCAGGGGAAGAGTTGGCCGATATCACAGATGCGGAACTTGCCGAAACCATCACCGAATACGCGGTCTTTGCCCGTGTTTCGCCGACCGATAAACTGCGTATTATTAAAGCCTGGAAGGCGCTGGGCGCCACGGTGACCATCACAGGTGACGGCATGCAGGACGCCGACGCTCTTTCCGCCGCGGATGTTGGCTGTGCAGTCGGTCGCTTCGGTACCGATGTGGCCAAAGGCAATGCCGATATCGTTATCTCGCACAATCGTTTTGATCATATTGTCTGTGCGCTCAAAGAAAGCCGCGGATTGTTTGATAATATCAAAAAATCGGTCTATTATCTGCTCAGTTGTAATTTGGCGGAGCTGATCACCGTTCCGATCGGCATGCTGTTGTTCGCGGTTTCGCCTCTGGCGGCGGTCCAACTGTTATGGATCAACCTGTTGACCGATGCGGCTCCCTCGATTGCACTAAGCATGGAAAAGGCTGAAAATTCGGTGATGAAGCGAAAACCCGGCGCGGCGGCCAACCATTTGTTTGATGTGGGCACCTTTGCCGCGGTTTTGATTCAAT
>CAJOQU010000071.1 GCA_905236975.1 uncultured Clostridia bacterium | reverse complement strand
TCGCTGGTCGAATGCGCGGCATTGGCGGCCATTACCCAAAATCCGTCTAAATACAACCCCGTCAGCGGGGAGGAGGACAACCGCGTCCGCCGCCGCAATGTGCTTGACAAAATGCTGGAGCTGGAGAAGATTTCGTACGATGAGTACGACAAGGCCTACAACGCCGAGATCGTGCTGGATAATTCGCAGAAAACAACCTACGAGGCCGAGATCAACAGCTATTTTGTAGACGCGTTGATCGATCAGGTCATCAGCGATTTGGCCGAGACCTACAAGCTTTCGTCGGACGTGGCCTCCAACATGTTTTATAACGGCGGTCTGCAAATCTATGCCACGGTCGATCCGGATATTCAGGCCGAAATGGAAGCGGTTTATCAAGACGTAAAGGGTTATTTTAATCAAACGGCCGAAAATTCCAAGGGCGAACGGGTGCATGTGCAGTCGGCCATGACCATTATGGATTACAGCGGTCACATTGTCGGTATTGTGGGCGGCGCGGGTGAAAAAACCACCAACCGCGGCCTGAACCGCGCGACCGATTACCCCCGCCAGCCGGGTTCCACCATGAAGCCGCTGGGCGTCTATGCGTTGGCGGTGGAGCAGGATTTGGTGGATTACACTTCCCCTGTGCTGGATGAACCGATCAAAAGCTATTACCCCGACGGCAAAAGAGGTCCGCAGGAATGGTACGGCTATTATAAGGGGCGTGTTACGCTGAACTACGCCATCCGCAAATCCTGTAATACGGTGCCGGTGCGCCTGCTGCAGGAGATCGGGATCGAAAATTCTTATGATTTCTTGACCAAAAAGCTGCACTGTGCGCATTTGGTTGAGGAGGATAAAAACTTAGCCGCGTTGGCGCTGGGTGGCTGTTCTTACGGCATTACCACCACCGAATCAGCCGCTGCGTATGCCATTTTCGGCGATCAGGGTGTTTATCACGCGCCTACCACCTATTATAAAGTGACCCGCGCCAACGGCGATGTTTTGTTGGAATACGATCAAAAGGGTCAGCGGGTGATCTCCCCCGCGACAGCCACCATTATGAATCATCTGCTGCAAGAGGTTGTCTACGGCAGTGAAGGCACCGGCAGCAGCATTGCCGGGTTCAACTATTCCTTAAAGGCTTTTGCCAAAACCGGCACCTCCAGTGAGGTCAACGATTTATGGATGGTGGCGGGCTCCCCCTATTATGTTGGGTCGGTTTATTACGGGTTTGACGAAAAGACCCGCATTACCACCGGCTCGACCTCGGCAGCCAAAATTTGGAAGGCCGTCATGACCAAGGTGCATAAGGGCTTGCCGAAAAAAGAGTTTACCTACAGTGATGATGTATACCAAAAAGGCATTGGCTATTACAAAAAGAACGTGAAGGTCTCCCGCGTGGTCTATTCCAACAGCTCGTCAAGCAATTCGGAGGAAGACGACAGCAGCCATTCTTCCGGCACGACTTCCGGCTCTGAGTCAGGGAGTTCTTCGGGTACGGGTTCGCCGGGGGATTCCGCGGGCGCCGCATCGGGCTCGTCCGATCCGAATACGTCCGGTTCACAAAGCCAGTCCGGCACCGGCGAAGAGCCTTCGTCAAACGGGGAGGCTTCCTCGGGTGAAGGCGATTCTCCGTCGGGCTCTGAATCAAGCGACAGTTCCTCCGGCGGCGAAAACAACTCGCACGAAGAACCGGGCAACAGCTCGGGCGGTTCGGGTTTGGCGGATCTCGGCGGCGGTGAATAACGGGGGATTTCGATCGAAAAACTGTGCGAATCACAAGATTGGGACGCCATTTTGCCCGCCGTATGATCGGCGGCAACTGAAAAAGGCGCCGGGGCGATCTTCATTAGCCGTTGTTGGAGATCCTATTCCTGTTTTTAATTGATGTACAGCGGCAGAATGGAGATTACCATGAACGCTGTTTCCATGAAGCCGATTGCCGCCATTGAGACCGAATTTCCCGAAAAATTCGGCGTACCGCGTCAAAGCGGCGTGGTGCCGACCTTAAAAGGCAGGATCGTGTTTGACCCCGCCGTCCGTTCCGCAGAAATCGTGCGGGGGTTAGAGGGCTATTCTCATTTGTGGCTGTTGTGGCTCTTTTCAGAAAACCGGCACGCCGAATGGTCGCCCACCGTGCGGCCACCGCGACTGGGGGGAAATCAGCGCATGGGTGTTTTTGCCACGCGGTCGCCTTACCGGCCGAATCCCATAGGGCTTTCGGCGGTCAAGCTGGAAAAAATCGAGCTTGAAGCACCGGACGGCCCGGCGCTGATCGTTTCGGGGGCGGATATGGTCAACGGCACCCCGATTTTAGACATCAAACCCTATTTGCCTTATGCCGACTGCCTGCCCGACGCGACCGGCGGTTTTACCGATTCCACTGCCTTTTCGCATTTGGAAGTGACTGCCGCGCCCGGTGTGCTGGAAGCGTTGCCCAAGGAAATTGCCGACCGGCTTAGCGCGCTGTTGGCGCAAGACCCCCGCCCGCATTATCACCACGATCCGGAACGGCTCTACGGCCTGTCGTTCGCGGGGTATGACGTGCGCTTTCGGGTAGAGGGATCAACCGCGACCGTTCTTTCTGTTCGGAAGGCAAAATGAAAGAATGTTTCTCATCTTAGGTTAATTTGCCGAAAAAATGATGTAAATGGAGTGTAAACAATGAAAAAAACCGTTTCTATACAAAACGAGCCTGCCAAAAAGGGCGTTGTTCGAATTGCGGCTGATGTGATTCTTTGCGCTGTTCTGATTTTTGCAGCCTATTGGTTTTTACTGCCGCCGCTGAATATCCGCAGCGTCAGCATGTGGTGGTTTGTGTTTTTGGCGGCGGTCATTTGCGTGGTGGTCAACGCTTTTTCCGCCTTTGCCGTCTTTCTTTACGGGATCCATTCTTCCCGAAAAATAGGGCAAATCGGCGAAACGGCCAAAAAAGCGGGCAAGCCGGTCAAAGCGGTGGGAATTTTGTTCCTCTGCTTTGTGGTGATCGGGATGGTCTTTTCGCTCATCGGCGCCGAGATCTTTCATGCTTTGGCGTACAATCGGTTGATCGTGTCGGAGGACGGCAATTTCACTGCCGATGTGGCCGAAATTTCCCGTTCGCAGATTCCGGTGGTGGATCGCGACACGGCCTCGCGCCTTGGCCAGCGCAAGCTGGGCGAGATCGCCGATTTGGTTTCACAGTTTGAAATTGAAGAAGATTATACGCAAATCAATTACCACGGCGTTCCTACCCGGGTTACGCCGCTGCGTTACGGGGACATTATCAAATGGTTTAACAATCAGGCCCAGGGGATTCCCGCCTACATCACGGTTGACATGACCACGCAGGAGACGGCGCTTGTTCGGTTGGAGGAGGGCATTCGATACTCCGATAGTGAGATTCTTCTGCGCGACCTGAACCGCAAACTCCGTTTTTGTTACCCGACTAAGATTTTTGACAATATTTCGTTTGAGATCGACGAAGACGGCACGCCCTGGTGGGTGGCATCCTGTGTGACTTTTCGCATAGGGTTCTGGAGCGGGCGCGATATTAACGGCGCGGTGCTGCTCAATGCCGTGACCGGCGAAAGCCGGTATTACGATCTGGCGGATATTCCCGCCTGGGTCGATCAAATTTATGACGCCGATATGATCATGGAACAACTGACCTATAACGGTAAATACCGTTCAGGCTTTTGGAATTCCATTTTCGGGCAAAAGGGCGTATTGCAGCCGACCGACGGCTACAACTATCTTGCCATTCACGACGATGTTTACCTTTACACCGGCATGACCTCGGTGGTCAGTGATGAATCCAACGTGGGGTTTGTGTTGACCAACCTGCGCACCAAGGAGACCCGGTTTTACGCCATTCCCGGCGCGGAGGAATACTCGGCGATGGGATCGGCAGAGGGGCAGGTGCAGCATTTGAATTACCTCGCCACCTTCCCGCTGCTGCTGAACATCTCTGACCGCCCCACCTATTTTGTATCCCTGAAGGACGCGGCGGGGCTTGTAAAAATGTATGCCTTTGTGGATGTGGCGCAATATCAGGTGGTCGGAACCGGCAGCACGGTCGAGGCCGCCCGGGATGATTATATTGCCAAGCTGAAGGAAGAGGATATCGCGGTCGATGACCTTGCGCAGAACACCGTTTCCGGTGCCATTGCCGAAATCACCTCAGCGGTGATTTCGGGGGATACGCATTATTTCCTGACCCTGGCGGACGGCGGCGAAATTTACGAGGCCCCGGTCACCCTTTCCGATCGCTTGCCCTTTGCCAAGGCGGGCGACGCGGTGACCTTAACCTTTACGGAGTCTAACGGCGCCCGAACCGTAACAAGTATTGTGTTTTCATAAAGAAGAATAAACAAAAAAATCCCCACCGCCCGATTTTCGAACGGTGGGGATGCTGCATGTACGGAAAATCACATGTTATTTTGAATGTAGTTGACAACGTCGCCGATGGTTCGCAGGTTTTCAATCTCTTCATCGGGGATTTCAACCTCGAATTCATCTTCAATTGACATTAAAAGCTCCACTACGTCCAAACTGTCCGCCTCTAAGTCTTCGGCGATATCGGTGTCCATGGTCATATCTTCTGCATCGGCGTCTAACTGTTCCGCCAGCATTTCTTTGATTTTTTCAAATACCATTTTGATTGCCTCCCAAAAATCTACATTAGAACAATAACAATAATATGTTTAAAAAGGCCGTTTGTCAATATATTTTTATACATTTTTTAAAACTTTATTCCGAATATCAAAAATTGTTGCAAAATTTGGCGGGGTGCTTTATAATAATAGCGTATGTAAAAAAGAAAGGTGTTCGGGTCATGGCAAAGGAAAAGTTAGTGAAGTCTATTACCTCCATGGAGGAGGATTTCGCAAAATGGTACACCGATGTGGTCATCAAAGCCGAGTTGATCGATTATTCCTCGGTCAAAGGTTGTATGATCATTCGCCCTTATGGGTACGCAATCTGGGAAAATATTCAGCGCATTATGGACGGCTTTTTTAAAGAAACCGGCCACGAAAATGTGTATATGCCTCTGTTCATTCCGGAAAGTCTGCTGCAAAAAGAAAAAGATCATGTAGAGGGCTTTGCTCCCGAGGTCGCCTGGGTGACCCACGGCGGCGAGGAGGAGCTGGAGGAACGCCTTTGCGTGCGCCCCACGTCCGAGACCCTGTTTTGTGATCATTTTAAAAACGTGGTGCATTCCTACCGTGATCTGCCCAAGCTTTACAACCAGTGGTGCAGTGTGGTCCGGTGGGAAAAAACCACCCGCCCGTTCCTGCGCTCGCGTGAATTTTTATGGCAGGAGGGGCATACCTTGCATGCTACC
>CAJOQU010000070.1 GCA_905236975.1 uncultured Clostridia bacterium | reverse complement strand
GCTTTATCAAGCGGTTTTCGCTTACAAGGAGTTTTTCTGCCGCACATGTCGGCAGAAAAACCCAAATGCGGCTGAACGCCGCATAAAAGATTGGTCACCGGGTTTTTCGACAGACTGAAGAGATATGTCCTTCGGCATATCTATTTTGTGCTCGAAAGAGGTATCGAGTATAAGCTGATTACAATCATTATAATGGTGAATATAAATGTTTAAAGAATTAAAAAAGTTAAATAATCAAATTGAATTTTTTCATGTATCGGATAAGGAGTTTTCATCTTTTGGCAGAGTGATTGAAAATCTTGATACTGCGGGAATAATCGAGGCTGCCAAAAAGATTCCAAACCCCGAAAGCGGATCTTTATATCAGCCTTCGATCGAGAACTTTGAAACCTTAAAGATAGCCTCCGACATCAGAAATGAGTTTTTCGGCTCATTACCCACTCAAATAGGCTATTGCTTCGGACATAATAATTTTCTTAACGGCGCTGAATGGCACGCTTCAAGCGAAATCAATGTTGCCGTTACCCCGTTGGTTTTGATACTCGGTCATATTTGGGATATTGAAAACGGTATCATAGATTCTTCCAAATTCAAGGCGTTTTATCTTCCGGCCGGCACCGTGGCGGAGGTTTATTCCACGTCCCTGCATTTTTGTCCGTGCGAGGTAAGCGAAGCCGGCTTCGGCTGTGTTGTAGGTTTGCCTGCGGGCACAAACACCGATTTGGAAATCCAGTGTGAAAACAAACTGCTTTTCCGTAAAAACAAGTGGCTTATTGCTCATATGGATAACAAGGCGCTCATAAATAAAGGCGTTGTTGCCGGAATAACGGGCGAGAATTTCGAGATCAAATATTAGTGCCTGCGGTTTAGGCTGGCGAGAGGTGAATTTTATGAAATATCTTTTGGGTATCGATTTCGGCGGCGGTGCTTCCAAAGCAACGCTGATCGACACGAACGGGAATATAATGACCGAAAACACGGTCGAATATCCCACGCTGTACCCCGAAAGCGGCGCCTGTGAGCAGTCACCCACCGACTGGATAAATGCCCTTTGCGAAAATTCAAAGGCGCTACTTAATAAAAGCGGTATCGACAGTAGTGACATTTTAGCAGTTGCCATTGATTCTGCTACACATACGTCACTTGTTTGCGATAAGGATTTCAATCCCTTGCGCAATGCGATTCATTGGACCGACAGCAGAAGCCGCAATCAGGCTGATAAATTGCGTGAGGAATTAGGTGAGGAAATCTTTAAAAAGACATTCCATAAACCCGATACCATCTGGACGCTGCCGCAGCTTTTGTGGCTGAAAGAAAACGAGCCCGAAGCGTTCTCAAAAGCGAAATACATCTTTTTTGAAAAGGATTATATTCGTTTCTTTTTAACTGGTGTTTATTGCACCGATCATATCGAGGCAGAGGGCAGTATGCTGTTTGACTGCAATCAAATGCAGTGGGACAGTGAACTTTGTGCGCTTGCAGGTATTTCTGTAGAGATGCTGCCCCCTGTAGGAAAGCCTACCGATGTCATCGGCCGTGTTACCGCTTCTGCGGCAAATGCCACAGGGCTGAAAGAGGGAACGCCGGTGATCTGCGGCACGACCGACACGGTGATGGAGGTTTTCGCCTCCGGCGCGGTGAAAAAAGGCGACGTTACGGTAAAACTCGCAACGGCCGGCAGAATTTGCGTGATCACCGAAAAGCCTTACCCTGACAGACATCTTGTGAACTATTCGCATATCGTGGACGGACTTTGGTATCCCGGCACCGCAACAAAATCCTGTGCGGCGTCCTACCGCTGGTATCGGGATACCTTCGGCGGGGAATACAGGGAGCTTGACGAAGCCGCCGCCAAAATTCCGATCGGGTGCGAGGGCTTGATATTCCACCCTTATTTAAACGGCGAACTGACCCCTTATGCCGACCCCGCGCTTTGCGGCAGCTTTACCGGCGTTCGCGCGACCCATACGAAAGCGCATTTTACCCGCGTGGTGCTGGAAGGCGTTGCTTTTTCCATGCTGGACAGTAAACTTTATTTGGATAGCCTTAATATAGAGTATAACAACGTGGTCACCGCAATAGGGGGAGGCACAAAGGGGAAACTCTGGCGTCAGATATTAAGTGATGCGCTGGGGCTTACCATGAATACCACCGAAAGCAGTGATTCTTCGCTCGGCTCCGCCATGTTGGCGGGCGTGGCGGTCGGCGTTTTTGAAAATGAGATCGACGCGGTGAAAAAATGCGTCAAGCATAAAGACGTAACGGTACCGAACCCCGAAAATACCGGGAAATACCGAAATTTGTTCGGTGAATATAAGAAAATACACGATGCGCTCGCTCCCATATACGACGCAAGGTGAAAAAAATGAGAATACTTGTGTGTGTAAGAATAGGCCCGGACGGCGAGATCAACCCGTTTGACGCATGCGCCTATGAACTCGCGCTTTCGCAGGAAAACGCCGAGGTCTCTCTTTTGAGTATGGGCCCAAAGGCGTCCGAACGCGCACTTTCGGCGTTTACCCGATTGGGAGGCAAAACGGCTTATCTTTTAAGCGACCCCGCCTTTGCCGGGGCGGATACCCTTGCAACGGCATATACGCTCTCTCTTGCCGTAAAAAACCTGAACCCCGATTTGATCTTTTGCGGCAGGCAAACGCTCATAGGCGATACCGCTCAAACCGGGGTCATGCTCTCGTATAAAGCAGGCTATGATCTTATCACCAATGTGATGGGGATCACCGAAATTTCGGATCATTCCGTTTCTTGCAAAACACGGGATGAGGGTGAGGTTACGGCTTCAATTCCTGCGTTGCTTACAGTAGAGCGAATCAACACCCTGCGGTTGCCGTCAATTCGATCGAAGGTGGGCGAGGTCAAAATATTGTCTGCGTCGGATATCGGGGCGGATACGGAAAAATGCGGACTTAAGGGGTCGCCCACAAGGGTCATCGAGACAAGAGAAAATACTTCCGGCAGGCGCAAATGTCAATTTATCCGATTGGATGAGCTTGACGGCGTGATCAAAGCCTCACTTACAAAACAGCGGCAAAAGATTTCTCTTGCACAGAGCGAAAACAAACTCGGTAAGGTGCTGTGCGTCACAAAAGCCCCTTATGAATACGCAAAAACCGTATCGGATCATATTGTCTTTTGCGATAGAGCAGAAATCGAAGAAATTGAATTTGCAATAAGGACCGAAAAGCCGGACGCCGTGCTTTTCGGAAGTGACAGCATCTCAAAGCGCGTGGCGGCACTTGCTGCGGCAAAACTCGATTTGGGACTTTGCGCGGATTGCACGGCGCTTGATACCGACGGGCAAACGCTTTATATGATCAGACCGGCGCTTTCCGGCAGTGTGAACGCTAAAATCAAAAGCCTGACGCCGCCTGCCATGGCGACCGTGCGTACCGTGCAAAAGCTCGACGAGAAGGGAAAGAACTCGAGCCACAAGGCGAAGGTCGCATACGAATACATCCCGCCGGACGCCTGCGCCAGGATGCGCGACGATTTCCCGTCGGCCTGGGAGGAGCTCCTGTGCCTCAATTTATTACGGATTTTCAAAATGGAAATTTTAAAAAT
>CAJOQU010000069.1 GCA_905236975.1 uncultured Clostridia bacterium | reverse complement strand
TCAGCACAAATAGATCATGAAATCTCCAATAGCGGCGGATGGAGATGATATCGGCATGTTTTGCGGTTGCCGCATCTTTGATGTGGCGAGCAAAACGCCGTCTCTATATTGTGTATAGCGTGTTCACGCTATAACCTCAAACGAAAGCCGTCACACGCCACAGAACCCTGTAACCGATGACGGCAAAAAAATTATTTAACTCTGGAATAATAGTTGAAGGGATTCCTCCATACGCCATTGACCGCAATGCCAAAATGCAAATGGTAGCCGGTCGACCAACCGGTAGACCCGACATAGCCAATGACCTGACCTTGCTTGACAGTTTGACCCACGCTGACCGCCGTGCTGGCCATATGCGCATAATACGCTACATAAGTTTTGCCGTCCGACCCGGTACCGTGGTTGATGGCTACATAGTTGCCGTAACCACCGCCGCACCCGCAGCTTCTGCTCTTGCCATAGTTATGGCTGCAGCTGTTGTTCGAGTGCGTGACCACACCATCGGCAATCGCCATGATCGGCTTACCGCTGATGCCGCCGCCCGCAATATCAATGCCGTTGTGGTGGCCGCGATGTACGCTGTCGTTGCTTTGGAAACCGGCGCTGATGCTGTAATACCCTGAAAGCGGCCAAATGAAACTGCCGCCGGCATACCGAAAGGAAGTGCCGTTGGTGGTGGCCATGGAAGCCAAGGTCCTTTGATATTCCTTGATTTGCTTTTCAATATCAGCGTTTTCGGAGTTGAGCTCGTTGGTATCGTGATTGATACTGCTGATGACCGACTGAATTTGCGCATTTTCCGCCTGTAGCTCCTGTTGCTTGGCGGCTAATGTGTTTTTAACGGATACCTGCTCGCTGAGCAGCGACTCATTTTCTTTCTGTTTGGCATTCAATACCTCGATTGCCGCAACGATTTTTTCGATCAACAACTTATCCCGTGCCGAAACCGAGGAAGTCAACTGTGCCAATTCCAAATACTGAGCAAAATCATCCGCCCCCAGCAACACCTGCACGTTACTGCCGGTATTGCTCATATAAATGGCACGCAGACGCTTTTTAAAGGCAAGCTTGTCCGCCTCGATCTCATTCTCTTTTTCGGCAATTTCCGCCTTATTGGCGGCAATTTTGTTGTTGATCGTGGCAATTTCGCTGTTGCAGAGGTTAATTTGCCGTTGTACCAATGCGATTTTTTGTTCAATAGCGGTTTTCAAAGCTGCCTGCTGGCTGGCCTGTTTTTTTAACTCCGCGATCTCGTTTTCTTTGGCTTTGGACTGCTTTTCCAGCTCGCTGATTTTAGAATTCAATTCCGAGCGGGTCAAAGCAGATGTCGGCACCGCCGTAAACGGCACAGAAAGGAAAAGGGCCAAAACCGTTATCAAAGAAAATACTTTTACAAGATGTTTTTTCATAAGGAACTCCATTCTGCCGCAAACAATTCATGCAAGCCGGGAAAACCTTTTTCCCGGCTTTGGTTTGTTTTAAATCGCCGCAAATTCACTGCCCTCGCGTCTTAAATATTTGCCGATCATAATAGCACTGCCGAGCATGCCGGAAACAATTCCAATGCCTACAAAAATACCAAGCAGGTACAAAGCCACATCGCCATATCGCACAATATCGGTTGTGCCAAGGGTCGAAACTATCGTCTCGGTTGCAACGCGGTAACAAAAATACAGCAGCCCTTCCGCAATGAAGGCGGAAATCAAACCGATCACCATGCCCTCTACGACAAAGGGAATGCGAATGAACGAATCGGTCGCACCGACAGCTTTCATAATGCTGATTTCCAGCTTGCGGTTATACATGGTCACACGGATGGTGTTGGAAACGATGACCAGCGAAATAACCATTAAAATGGCAATAATCCAAAAACCGGCAACGGTAATTCCCCGTTTGATGGCGGTGATTTTTTCGGCCAAATCGCTTTGGGACTGAATCACATCGATCCCCTCCATTTGCTCGATCTGCCGCACCGTTTCGTCAAACAGCGCCATGTCGACCATCGTGACCTTCGCCGCGCCCGACATGGGGTTACCGTATTCCTCATCCAAAAAGGTAAAATAGCTCTCCTGCCCTTCCAGCATGGAATCCTTCACACTGGCAAGCCCTTCGTCACTGGTAACATAGGTCACCGAGGCGACATTCGGCAGGGCGGCAATAGCGTCACACAACGCTTTCGCTTCCTCGTCGTTGTGAATCAGATAATCGCTTGGTTTAATGCCGTTTTCATCGGCCTTTTCTTCGTCTGTTTTACCGTTATCGGACGAATCATCGTTTGATGAAGTACTGTTCTGTGCGGAGGTGTCATCACTTGAGTCGGCGTTGTCATCCGTTTCCGGTTCGCCGTAAAGCGCCCAGTTATAATCCTTCATGTAGGCCATAATGACATTCTGCTGTTCCAAATTGCCAATGGCCTTGGTAACGTTTTGCGAAATCAAAATAGCCAGCCCGATAATGACCATACAGGCCACCAAAACGCCGATTGAGGCCAGGCTCATTAAGCGATTCAGCCAGGTGTTTTTGATGCCCTCGCCCGTCAGGTAACGAATACTGCGCATTTTCATTGCAAGGCACCTCCGGCATTGTCGGCCACGATTTTGCCGTTGTCCAGCATGATCACACGATGGCGAAAATCACGTACCAGGTTATGATCGTGCGTGACCATTAAAATAGTGGTGCCGCGCTGATTGATCTCGGTCAAAAGCGACACGATCTCATAAGACATGTTAGGATCCACGTTGCCCGTAGGCTCGTCCGCAATAATCAGATCGGGGGAATTGACCAATGCCCGTGCAAGACCCACGCGCTGCTGCTCGCCGCCCGAAAGCTGTGCGGGCATGGAACGCGCTTTATTGCCAAGACCCACTTTGGAAAGAGCTTTGGAAACTTCGCGACGAATATCCCGATTACTTGCGCCGACCACATGCATGGCAAACGCGACATTTTGAAATACATTCATATTGGGGATCAGGCGGAAATCCTGAAACACAATCCCCATAGTGCGCCGCAGCATGGGAACCTGTTTGCGGCGCATGTTAGTAAGGTTAAAACCGTTGACCGTGATCATGCCGGTGTTGGCCTTTTCTTCCCGCATGATCAGTTTCATAAAGGTGCTTTTTCCCGCACCCGATGAGCCAACGACAAAAACAAATTCACCGTTGTGAATCGTAATATTCACATCTTCCAGCGCGTGCGTGCCGGTTTGGTAGGTTTTGGAGACCCCGCGAAATTCAATAATGGGTCTTTCCACAGCCGGGCTTGCGCTTTCTGTTAGAAATTCTGCCATTTGCTAAAAGTTCACTCTTTCGTTAATACTTGACGGGATTGCTCTTGAGGTATTTATTGACCATTAAAGCAATCTTAAAGACAATGGCATGATCAAATTCACGCAGATCAAGACCGGTGATCTTTTTGATTTTCTCAAGGCGGTAGACCAGCGTGTTGCGGTGGACAAACAGTTTTCTTGAGGTTTCGGAGACATTGAGATTATTTTCAAAGAAACGCTGAATGGTAAACAGTGTTTCCTGGTCAAGACTTTCAATGGAACCCCGCTTGAAAACTTCCTTTAAAAAGGTCTCACACAGGGTGGTGGGCAGTTGATAAATGAGTCGCGCAATACCCAAATTGTCATAAGAAATGATGGTCTTTTCGGTATCGAATACCTTGCCGACCTCCAGTGCAGTCTGCGCTTCTTTGAAAGAACGGGCCAGATCCTTTAAATTGTCAACCGTGGTACCAATGCCGATCACTACATGCACATAAAACTCGCCCGAGATGGTGTCCGCCACCGTGGAGGCCAGTTTTTCAATGGTATGGGAATCGATCCCGGCCTTGGTTTCTTTGACAATGGCGATATCGGTCTCATTGATATTGATCACAAAATCTTTGGATTTATCCGGGAACAGATTTTGCACGATGTCATAGATCGAAACGTCATGCGGGTCGGTCGCACGGATCAAAATAACGGTACGCGAAACATCGCTGTTAAAATACAATTCACGCGCTTTTAAATAAATATCGCCCGGCAGAATATTATCTAAAATAATGTTCTTGATAAAATTATTGCGGTCATATTTTTCATCATAATAAAACTTGATATTGGAAAACGAGATCGCCAGTACCGAGGCGTATTTCGCCGCCAGCATGTCGTCGCCTTCCACAAAAATAATATAACTTGCACCCTGCGTTGTTCCAATGCCGCGATATGTAAAGCCACCGTTTACATATACATCGTTCATCGGGATCGGAAAAGCGCCCGCCGTTTCCCCGATCTTACCAAGCTCGCTGCAAGCAATAATCGTAAAGTTTTCATCAATCACGCCAAAGGTGCGATCGATCGCATCTTTCATTTGGTGGATAACACCCTGAAAAAGACGATTTGACATAAATACACACATCCCTTAATAAATATAATAAACCTGTTTACTATTGTACACAATTACGCTTCGTTTTTCAAGGGATATTCTGCAAAATATACAAAAAAGTTACAAAATCATTACAATGTTTAAAGTCAAAAACAACATTTTGTGCATTTTGCTATTTTTTTACAAAAAATAGCATTTTATCTAAGACACGATGAACACTTTTCGAAAATGTTCACAGCATACATTCCAAAAAACAGAGGGATTCCTAATTAAAAACACCGGTTTTCGGTAGAAAACCATGTCCCGCGTAAACCCTTACGATCAAGCAGGACATGGTTCGACTCTCGTTGGCCTAACAAAATGAAAATTTGAAGATCGCTTTATCGCATGCCGCCTCTGCCGCCCGGTCCGCCCATACCGCCGGTGTTACTGATACCCGTGCTGTATATGGAGGAACCAACCGTGAAGGAGGTCACGGTACTGCCACCCGAAACTTTACCGCCGGCAGCAT
>CAJOQU010000068.1 GCA_905236975.1 uncultured Clostridia bacterium | reverse complement strand
TTTGCGCAGTGCCTGCGACATCAGCCGCGCCAACTGCCCCACGTGAGAATCGCCCATTTCACCCTCGATCTCGGCGCGGGTAACCAGCGCCGCCACCGAGTCAATGACAATAATGTCGATCGCGCCCGAACGCACCAGTGCCTCGGCGATTTGCAATGCCTGTTCACCCGAATCCGGCTGTGAGACCAGCAGGCTGTCAATATCGACACCCAAAGCGGCCGCATAGACCGGGTCGAGCGCGTGTTCCACGTCAATAAACGCCGCTGTGCCGCCCGCTTTTTGCGCTTCGGCCACACAGTGCAGCGCCACGGTGGTTTTACCCGAAGATTCCGGCCCGAAAATTTCAATAATTCTGCCGCGCGGGATGCCCCCGATGCCCAACGCCAGATCCAATGTCAACGACCCGGTGCTGATATGCTCCACGTTCATGGCCACATTTTCGCCAAGCCGCATGACCGCGCCCTTGCCGAATTGCTTTTCAATCTGTTCCATGGCGGTTTTAAGCGCCTTGGCCTTGCCTTCTTCCTCGGTGATTTTCACCGGTGCTTTAATCGGTGCTTTTTGTGCCATTTTTTTGACCTCCATAATAGATGTTAGACTTTAGAGATTAGTATACCTTATTTTTTTGCAAACACGACGCGTTCGACGCCGTTATAATCCTTGGTCGTGCCGATATCGCCGAACCCGGCGTTTTCAAGCAACGCCTGCACCGCACCGCTCTCGCCGAACCCCACTTCAAAAGCCAGCATGCCGTCCGGTTTCAGGCTTTGGGTGTAGCGGTCGATGATCACGCGGAAAAAATCCAATCCATCCTGCCCGCCGAGCAGCGCCGCCTCGGGCTCGAATTTGGTTTCGGGAGAAACGGTTGCCATCTCCCCTTCAGGGATATAGGGCGGATTGCTGACAATCAGGTCATACCGGTCTTCCGCCGCCGCCTGTTCCAGCACATCGCCCAATACCGCTGTGGCGTTTTGCACGCCGTTGCGCCGGATATTGCGATCCAAATACCGTTTGGTGACCTCAAATTTTTCCACCAAAGTCACCTGTGCGTCCGGCACCGCCTTGGCAATGGAAATGCCGATACAGCCGCTGCCCGCGCACAAATCCAACACCGCCGGCTGCTCCCTTCCCTTTAAAAAGCGAAGAGCATGCTCGACCAGCACCTCGGTATCCGGTCGGGGGCAAAGTACGCCCGGCCCCACTTCAAAATCGTTGCCGCAGAACGACCATTCCCCAAAAATATATTGTAACGGATAACGAATCTCCCGCTGGCGTAAAATAGCGGTCAGCATGTTTTGCTGGTAGGGCGTCAGGGGGTTTGTATACCGGGTCAGGATTTGCGCATTGGTTAAGCCCGTTACATGCCGGATAATCTGCTTGGCCTCAAACACCACATCTTCGATTCCGGCCTTTTCCAGCGTTTGTTTGGTGTGATTATATGCTTCAAATATCGTCATGTGATTCCGGTTCTTCCTCCTGCGCGTCTTGCGCATCGACGCTGCGATCCACATCGGGTGTTTCGGGCTCGCAGGCGCGCAATGCCGCAATAGCCACTTCGATCATACCGTCCTCCGGCTCCCGCGTTGTGATGCGCTGCAGCCACAGCCCCGGCGCGGAGACGATTTTGGTGAACAGATTGTCGTATTTTCCACAGATCTTCAGCAACTCAAAGCCCGCACCGCAGACCAGCGGGATCAACAAAATTTTAATGATCACCCACAACCACGCAATGTGGTAGACCCCGGGAAAAATGATTTGTACCAACGTGGAAAAAATCACGCTGACCAGAATCATCAGGATCATAAACGAGGTGCCGCAGCGGGGGTGAAAACGCCGTTGTTTGCGCACGTTTTCCACCGTGAGAGGCAGCCCGTTTTCGTAACAGAAAATGGTTTTATGCTCGGCGCCGTGGTACATGAAAACCCGCCGGATGTCCTTCATCAGTGAAACCGCCCAAACATATATCACAAAAATAGCCAACTTTAAAAACTGCTCGATCAACGAACGCACAAGCCCGCTGAATTCCCGCCCAAAGAGCCATTGCAGACCGCCGACCGCCTTACGGGGCAGGTACATAAACAGCACCACTGCCAGCGCCACGCCCAAAACCGAGGCCACGGTCATGAGTATGCCCATGAACGCGCTTTGTTTTTTTTCATCCTTTGGTTTTTCTTCTTCCTCCAAATCGGTAAAGCCCGATTTGTCTGCCGCGATCATCATAGCCTGATAGCCTTGCACCATGGATTCAATAAAGGCCGCCACGCCGCGTATAAAAGGAATCTTTAAAACAGGGAATCGCTCGCGTATGCTTTTTTTGCTGAAATCGGTGATATCAATGCCGCCGTCCGGCGTGCGCACGGCCAGCGCGGTTTTTTCGGGGCTTTTCATCATGATGCCTTCAATCAGCGCCTGACCGCCTATGGATGTGTATTTTGCCATGATAATCTCCATTCTGCCGCTGTCACGTCAGCACAAATAGGGGCAAAAATCTCGGACAGCGGCTGGTGGAGATTTTATCGGCATGTGTCGCGGCTGCCGTTTTGTCGGCGCGACACGCCGTCCCTAACTTGTGTGATAGCGTGATTTTTCACGCTATTGCTCCTTTTCCCGCACCTCTGCGGCGGATTCGTTTTCTTTCTCGCGCTCGCAGAGCGGCAAAACGACCGTTGCCGTGGTTCCTACCCCCTCGGTGCTTTCAATAAATAACAACCCTTTGTGCTGTTTGATGATTTCATCGGCCACCGCAAGCCCAATGCCCGAACCGCGCACGGTTTTGTTGGCCTTGTAAAATTTTTCCTTCACACGGTCGATATCCTGCGCCGGAATGCCAACGCCGGTATCCTTGACCGAAATGCGCACACAGCCTTCCTCTTTCATTTGATCGACCAGTACCTGCCCGCCTTTTTCGGTATATTTCACCGCGTTATCGATGAGGTTGATAAAGACCTGCTTTAAGCGATCCGCATCGCCAAAGACCGTCATCTCCTCGGCGGGGCGGGTAAAGATCAGCTCCAACCCTTGACGTCTTGCCAATTCGATGTACATATCCACCGATTCGGTCAAAAGCTCCGAGATATCCAGCGGTTGTGAGACCAACGTTAAACGCCCCGTCTCCATGCGGGAGAAATCCAATAATTCTTCCACCAAACCCGATAAGCGGTCGGCCTCGGTCAAAACGACATCCAGCCCGCGCTTGACCAATTCTTCATCGGTACCGACCGACATCTTGGCCGTTTCACTCCAACCGCGAATGGCGGTCAGCGGCGTGCGCAGCTCGTGTGAGACCGACGAGATAAAGTCGTTCTTCAAGCTCTCGGCCTGATCCAACTCCGAGGCCATGTAGTTGATGGTATCACACAGCTCGCCGATTTCATCGTTCTTTTCAATTTCAATGCGGGATTTAAAATCCCCCATGGCGATTTTGCGCGCCATGTTGCTGACATCCCGAATCGGGTGCAGAATGGAATTGATGAAAAACAGCCCCGAAAAAACGCAAAAGGCCAAAATAGCCAACGCCGCCAGTACCATGATCACAATAAAATTGATTTCGAACCGGTTGGCGGCTTTCATGGAGGTCACCCAACGGTAAACGCCCATATAACGCCCCGTGGAATCATACAGCGGTGTACTGCCGGCCAAAACGCTCTCACCCGCGGCGGTTCTGGTTCTCATCACCTGTGTTTCGGTGCCGGTTTTGGCCTTTTCGTAATCGGGCATAGCCTGTTCATCCGACTGAAACCCGGTGGTCGAGACCACCATGTTGCCATTCCGGTCAATCACCTGCACCTCAATTTTGTTTTTATAGGAAAAATTGCCCGCAAGCTCAATGGCCGCATCTTGAAAAGTGGCCGGCGTGGTGCTGGCAAGAGAATGGAACTCATAGGCGTAGTCCTCTGCCAATGCGGTGATACGCTCGGTATAAATGGAGCGATAAACCACCGAAAACGCGACGACCACCGTGCAGACGATCAACGCTACCACCAGAAAAATGTTCATAAACCACCGCACCGCAATGCTTTTGAATTGAATATCGATCTGCACGTCCGCGCCCCCTCTCCTTCTTGCTTTACACGGCTTTTTTCACCGCATGATTTTGCATTTCAAATTCCGTTATTTGGTGTTCCACTTGTACCCCATGCCCCATACCGTGACCAAATGCTTGGGGGCGGAGGGATTGTCTTCCACCTTCATGCGAAGGCGGCGGATGTTGACATCCACAATTTTCTCTTCGCCGAAATAGTTCGCGCCCCACACCTTATTTAGAATATCGGTGCGATCAAGGGCGGTATCGGGATTATTAAAGAAATATTCCACCATTTGAAACTCCACTTGGGTGAGCTCTATGTTTTTGCCGTTTTTCAGCAACATGCGCCGCCGTAAATTCAACGTAAACTCGCCCAGCGTCAGTTCATCTGACGGCGGAGGCGCCGCCTTGGCATTATGCATTTCGACCCGGCGGTAAAGCGAATCTACCCGCGCTAACAGCTCGGTCGGACTGAAGGGCTTGGTAATATAATCGTCCGCCCCGATCATCAGCCCGCTGATTTTATCCATCTCCTGCGTGCGGGCGGTCAACATGATGATGCCAAGCGTTTCGCTGCGGCGGCGCAGCTCTTTACACAGGGTGAATCCGTCCATGCCCGGCATGGAAATATCCAGCAGAGCAATGTCAATGCCCTCGGCGTCGCTGTCATACAATTCCAGCGCCTCTTCGCCCGTGCCGGCCTCGACCACGGTATATCCCACCCGCTTTAAATTGATGGCCTCAAACTCACGGATGGCGTCCTCATCCTCCACGATCATAATGCGTTTCATGCTTTTTGCCCCCTATTCCCAAATTTTAAAATTGCTTTTTACGTCTTCCCATGTGGTGCCGCTGTCGAGCGCCTTTTGCGAAAGGCGGCACAAAAAGACCGTAGCGCCATCTTGCAGTAACAGTTCATATCCCGCGTCGCGGTATTTTCCGGCCTCGTACCCGGCGCGATCCACCGCCCGAAAGGCAATCAAAAGCTCGCCTACCGTGTCGGTCGCGGCATCATAACTGTATATCTCGCGCAGGCGGCGGTCGGTATCCCTTAAAACAGCAATCTGCCCGGTCAATTTTTGAGACAGATTGTAATAATACCCGTCCGCCGTGTTGATCATGGTGGTCATCTGCACGGTCAGCGCCTCCCCGTTAAAGGAGCACCAGTCGGTCAGGTAGAGCTTTTCGGCTGTATCCGACCGGACAGCCGACGGAACATCCCGCTGAACGGGGATTTCCAGCACGCCGTCGCCGTTGATATCCTGCACCGCATAGGCGGCCGAGCGCAAGGTTGCAAGCGTTTCGCCCGTTTCCTGGCTGAAAAGGGGATTCACCAGGCGATTTTTTTCCATAAACAATACCTCGGTGACCGCGCCCACCCCCTTGATTTCATCAATATATACCGCCGTTTTGCCTGAAGACAAGTTGGCCACCACCGGCTCACCCACGGTTTTCACGGTTTTATCCAGCTCACAGGAGGAAATTTCGGCTACGCCGTTTTCATTCAGGCTGTAAAGCGAGGCCGTGTTGATCTGCTCGGCCGTGCTGAACTTCATCAACAACAGTTCCTGTGTGCCGTCTTCATTCAAGTCACAGCAAACAAATTGCGCGTACTGCTGTAACATCCGCTGGATCAAAATGCCGTCTTCCACACTGTAGACCGCCAGTTGCATTTCACTGGCGCCGTAGATCTCCCATCCGACCAGAATTTCCAAATTGCCGTCGTTGTCCAAATCACAAAACTGAACCTGATCCACCCCGCCTGCCACGATCTTTTGGCGCGAGACCGACCGCCATTCTTTGCCGTCTTTACCAATCAAGTCGATGCACATCACCGTCTCATCATCTTCCGTGACGGCGTAAAAGGCAAAGGCTTCGGCTACGCCGTCAGAATCGATGTCGTTTTGTATCACGGCGGAGCGGTGATCTCCGCGAGAGGGATATTTCAAAGTATATTCGCTCCCCGCGCCGGCGGTGATCGCCTTAGCAATGGGCGATGCGTCCCCCGAAAGCTCGGGCGGGCTCAAAAGTTCGGCCGTGTCGCCGGCAAACCAACCGCATCCGGTCAACAAAAAGCAAACCGTAAACAGGCAAAGCATAACCGCCGGTATTCGTATTTTCACACTGCCCACCCCTTTTCCGACAAGTTGGCGGAAAAAGACAGTAATACAAGATTCCGCCAACTTAAACATAAAAATACATTTTAGATTATAACACAACCTTTCCAAAAAATAAAGATTTTTTATGAATTATTCTTTTATTTGTAAATGTTCTTGCAAAAAATAAAAAATTTTTATATAATAGGGAGCGGTGATTCTCATGAACGTCGCGTTTTATACGCTTGGATGTAAAGTAAATCAGGTTGAGACCGAAGCCCTGCGTGAAGCCTTTGAGGCGGCGGGGCATACCGTTGTGTCCGAGCACGCTCCGTTTGATGCCGTTGTAATCAATTCCTGCACCGTCACGGCCGAAAGCGATCGCAAGACCGGCCAAGCCGTGCGCCGTTTTCGCAAAGAACGGCCGGACGCCATTCTTGTACTGACCGGCTGTATGGTGCAGGCCTCGGCCGAGCGTGCCCGGGCATTGCAGGCGGCCGACATCATTGTGGGAAACACCGATCTTACACGGATCGTACGCCTGACCGAGCAGTTCGCGCTGGACGGCGAGCCCGTCTTTGAGGTCTCGGCGCACCGGAAAAACGAACGGTTCAACACACCGCCCCTTCGCCGCTTTGCCGAGCGCACCCGCGCCTATATTAAAATTGAAGACGGCTGCGAACGCTTTTGCACCTACTGTATCATTCCCACGGCGCGAGGGCCCGTGCGCTCGAAACCCACCGCGCAAATTCGGCAGGAAGCGGAGGAACTGGCGCGTTCCGGTTTTTCCGAGATCGTGCTGGTGGGCATCAATCTGACCGCTTACGGTAAAGGCGATGGGGTGACCTTGTGCGACGCGATCGATGAAGTCTGCGCGGTGGAAGGCGTGAAACGGGTACGTCTTGGCTCTTTGGAGCCGGATCACCTTCACGATGATATGCTGCGGCGCTTGGCGGAACAGCCAAAGTTTTGCCCGCAGTTTCATTTGTCCCTCCAGTCCGGGTGTGACGCCACCCTTGCCCGCATGAACCGCCATTACGATACCGCCTTTTACCGAGATCTGGTCGGCCGCATCCGCGCAATCTTTCCCCATGCCGCCATCACCACCGATATCATGGTCGGTTTTGCCGGTGAAACCGAGGAGGAATTTGCTCAAAGCCTTGCCTTTGCCGGTGAGATCGGTTTTGCCAAGACCCATGTTTTTGCCTTTTCCCGGCGGCAGGGAACCGTGGCCTACGGTCTGTCGAACCAGGTCACAAAAGCTCAAAAATCAGACCGCAGCCGCCGCATGATCGCTCTGTCCGCCAAAAGCGAAGCCGCCTTTTTAAAAACCCAGATCGGCAAAACCACGCCGGTGTTGTTTGAAAGTGCACGCGATGGCTTTGCCGAGGGTTATACCGCCAATTACACGCGGGTATGTGTCCGGTCAAATCATGCCCACACCGGCGAATTGCTGCCGGTCAGGCTGGTCGCGGCCGAAAACGAGTACTGCATCGGCGAACTGCTGAATGAATAGACCTCCCCCCTTCTAAACAAAGTTCACTTTATCTGATTGAAAGGATGTTGTTTCCCATGAAATATCTTGTTGTTTTGTGTGACGGCATGGCCGACACCCCCCACCCCGCCCTTGCGGGCAAAACCCCCATGGAATGCGCACAAAAACCGTTGATGGACGCGCTCGCCGCCAAGGCGGAGGTCGGTTGTTGCCGTACCGTGGCGCCGGGTTTGAAGCCGGGCAGCGATGTAGCCAACCTTTCGGTGTTGGGGTATGACCCCGCCGTCTGCTATACCGGCCGTTCCCCGCTGGAGGCCGCATCCATCGGGGTGGATTTACAGCCCACCGATGTGGCGCTGCGCTGCAATCTTGTGACCTTATCGGAGGAAGAAAACTACGCCGATAAAACCATGGTCGATTACTGCGCGGGCGATATTTCGACCGAAGAAGCGCATGCGATCATTCAAACCGTGGAAAAGACCTTTGGCGGCGATCACTTTCACTTTTACGGCGGCGTAAGCTACCGCCATTGCCTGGTGGTCGATCACGGCACCACCGACCTTGGCGGCATGACCCCGCCGCACGATATCAGCGGCCGGGTCATCGGCTCCTATTTAAGCCAAAATAAAAACGCCGCGCCCTTGATTGACCTGATGAAAAAAAGCTATGATCTTTTAAAAGATCACCCGGTCAACCTGGCACGCCGCGCAAAAGGCCTTCACGAGGCCAACTCCATTTGGCTGTGGGGCGAAGGCAAAAAACCGCAGCTTCAAAACTTTGAACAGAAAAACGGCGTATCAGCCTGTATTGTCAGCGCGGTCGATCTGCTGAAAGGCATTGGCATCTGCGCGGGCGCTCTTACCCCTGAGGTCGCGGGCGCCACCGGTTATTTAGATACCAATTTTGAAGGCAAAGCCGCCGCCGGCATCCGGGCTTTTCAAAACGGAACCGACTTGGTTTACCTGCATTTCGAGGCGCCCGATGAGTGCGGTCACCGCGGTGAGGCGCAAAACAAGGTCAAGGCCATCGAGGCCATCGACCGGCGTGCACTGGCGCCCATGTTGGAGTATTTGCAGACCTGCGGCGATGATTACCGTATTCTGATCATGCCCGACCACCCCACCCCGCTTGAAACCCGCACCCACTCCTCCGAACCGGTGCCCTATTTGATCTATGACAGCCGGAAAGCACTGCCGGGCGTTTCGCATTTTACCGAAAAAACCGCGGCCGCGGCCGGGATTTTTGTCGAACACGGGCCGGATATTATGAATAAGCTGCTGGAAAAATAAATCCTTACCGTTAAAAAAGATTTGTGCCGCCTTTGCAGCACGTGCCGAACATTGTTGTATACGGTATGCTCCCAACGGTTCTGCGCCGATTGCCCCTGCCCCCCGCCTGTTTTATTGACTTTGCCCTGACCTTCGCCGCTTCGTGCGGAGTCGGACTTCTGCCGCAAAAACGGAAGGTGACCGATTTTCTTTTCGGCGGAAATCGCGGCCATTCCTGAAAAAGTTTCCGAAAAAAGAAAAAAAGACTTGACTTTAGAGGTGCTGTATATTATAATGATACCACCTCTAAAGGGTTCTTTTTTTTTGCAAAAGAATCCGGTTTTGGCGCGGTTTTGCACATCTTGCGCAGTGCTTTCCGCAATGCAACAGTATGTTGTGTGCGGGTGTGAGTTTGCCGCCGCGTGACCGAGGGAGGCGTTGCTTTTCACGTTTGGTTTCCTGCGGGCTTGTCAAACGGGTAAAAAGCAAAAAATATTTCCGTAAAGCGGGAGGTGCCGTTATGAGAGTGAAAATCACTTTGGCTTGCAGCGAGTGCAAGCAGCGCAATTACAATACCATGAAAAACAAGAAAAACGATCCTGATAGGCTTGAAATGAACAAGTATTGTAGGTTCTGTAAAAAGCACACCCTACACAAGGAAACAAAATAGGAGGGGCAATCGAATGAAAACCTTAAATCGCGTTTGTCAAATTTTGGCTATCGTCTTGGCTTTGGGCTCTCTTGTTTTGTTCTTCACACACTTCGCCACCATTGTGACCGGCGGTAATAACGCCAGCCTGGTGGGCGCGCAGTTGGCCTTCGGCAGTAAAATCACCGTTGCCGAAACCGAGTACAACATGGCTATTTCGTCCAAAATCCAGTTTTGTTTTTGGATGACAGTGCTGTCTTTTGTTTTAAGCATTTCCGCCATTCGTTCCAAAACGGTTCGCTATTTTGCCCCGGCTGCGGGGTTGGTTGCGGCCATTTACATGCTGGTCATTGCGGTCAGCAATCCGTTCAAATTCCTTGACACGCGTCCCCTGCCCAATGTTTCGGCGGCAACCTATGGTCACTCGGTTCTGATCCTCGCAATTGTTCTGTTTGTCTTTGTCGTTGCGTCGGCGGCTTATCTGCTGATCGATGACTACCTTGAGGTTCAGGCCTCGAAGGGCAACAAACTGACCATTCCCAAACGGATCATCCATTTCTTCCGCGACTATAAGAGTGAAGTCAAAAAAATCGTATGGCCAAGCTTTAAAGATGTTGTGAAAAACACCGTGATCGTACTGATCATGTGCTTGTTGGTCGGCATTCTGATTTGGTTGATCGATTACGGTCTCGGCCAACTCTTGAACCTTATTTTAGGCGCGTAAAAAAGCGTATCGGGGGATAGTGTATGTCTGAAACACAAGAAGCCAAATGGTATGTCGTGCATACCTATTCCGGCTATGAAAACAAAGTAGCAAGCGACCTTGCCACCATGGTTGAAAGCCGCGGCATGCAGGACTTGATACAGGATATCAAGATTCCTACCGAGACCGTGACCGAAATCAAGGAAGACAAGAAGCGCGAAGTAGAACGGAAAATCTTCCCGGGCTACGTGCTCATTAAAATGATCGTGACCGACGACAGTTGGTATGTGGTGCGGAATATCCGTGGCTGCACGGGCTTTGTGGGCCCGGCCTCGAAACCCGTCCCCCTCACGTTAGAGGAGGTTGCCGCTCTCGGCGTTGAAAAGCACAGCGTTGAAGTGGGTTACCGCGAAGGCGATCATGTGAAGATTATCAGCGGTCCGTTAGAGGGATACTCCGGCATTGTGCGCGCGGTCGACACGGCCAACAACAGCGTCAATGTGGGGCTTTCCATGTTCGGCCGGGAAACGCCGGTTGAATTTGAACTTGATCAGATCGCACTCGAAGATTAAATAAGTAATACGCAACAATGCATATTATATGGCCCCGGCACGGGAAGTGCCACGGTGGGAGGAACAGAATAGGACTGCTCCGCCAGGCGCACAAAAGTGCGCTGTGACCACGAATAATGGAGGTGCAAACAAATGGCTCAGAAAATCACAGGTTACATTAAATTGCAGATCCCTGCAGGAAAGGCTACACCGGCACCGCCGGTCGGCCCTGCTCTCGGTCAGCACGGTGTCAATATCATGGCGTTCACCAAAGAGTTTAACGAAAGAACGAAAAACGATGTCGGCCTTATCATCCCGGTCGTTATCACTGTTTACGCGGATCGTTCGTTCAGCTTTATCACCAAAACGCCGCCCGCAGCCGTTTTAATCAAAAAGGCTTGCGGAATTGAAAGTGCATCCGGCACACCGAATAAAACCAAGGTTGCCAAAATCACCAAAGAGCAGATTAAGAAGATCGCAGAAACCAAAATGCCCGACCTGAACGCAGCCAGTATCGAATCCGCTATGAGCATGATCGCCGGTACTGCGCGCAGCATGGGTGTAGAAGTCGTCGATTGATTCTCTCTTGTGGGAGGAAAATTCCGAATTCACCACTATTATGGGAGGTAAATAATGAAACACGGTAAAAAGTATAACGACAGCGCAAAGCTTATCGAAACCGGTAAGTTTTACGACGTCGAAGAGGCTGTCAATATCGCCGTGAAAACCGGCACAGCCAAATTTGATGAAACAGTAGAAATTCATGTTCGCCTGGGCGTTGATTCGCGTCACGCCGATCAACAAGTTCGCGGCGCGGTCGTATTGCCGAACGGTACAGGTAAAACCGTCCGCACACTGGTTCTCGCCAAGGGCGATAAGGCCGAGGCCGCCAAAGAAGCCGGTGCTGATTTTGTGGGCGCCGAGGAGTTGGTAGCCAAAATTCAAAATGAAAACTGGCTCGATTTTGACGTGGTCATCGCCACACCGGATATGATGGGTGTGGTCGGTCGCTTGGGTAAAGTTTTAGGCCCGCGTGGCTTGATGCCGTCCCCCAAGGCCGGTACCGTTACGCCGGATGTGGCTAAGGCCGTGACCGACGCCAAAGCCGGTAAGATCGAATATCGGTTAGATAAAACCAACATCATCCACTGCCCTGTCGGCAAGGTTTCCTTTGGCCCCGAAAAACTGCAAGAGAATATCGACACGTTGATGGGTGCCATAGTCAAAGCCAAACCGGCCGCGACCAAAGGCCAGTATATCAAGTCCTGCGTAATCGCAACCACCATGGGCCCCGGCATCAAACTGAACGTTGCCAAATTCGGCGCGTAATGGTTTTTGATCTTCTTTCCGCCGCGTTTGCAGGCGCGGCGGAAATTATTTTTGTTTTTTCTGTAAAAAAGGGTTGCAAAATCAGTCTGAATCGTATATAATAGATATATAAAGAGATTTGACCCAAAATTCAATATCGCGGAGTGGAGCAGCTGGTAGCTCGTCGGGCTCA
>CAJOQU010000067.1 GCA_905236975.1 uncultured Clostridia bacterium | reverse complement strand
CTGGGCGCTTTTGCCGCCGATCATCGCCATTGTGTTGGCGCTCATTACCAAAGAAGTGTATTCTTCACTCTTTATCGGGATAGTAGTAGGGGGATTGCTCTACTCCAATTTCCGTTTTGAAGGCACCATCACCCATGTTTTCAGCGATGGATTTATCAGCAGTGTGGCCGACTCCTATAATGTGGGTATCCTGATCTTTTTGGTGTTGCTCGGCGCCTTGGTTTCCTTGATGAACAAGGCGGGCGGTTCCGCGGCTTTCGGTCGTTGGACAACCAAGCACATCAAAAGCCGTGTGGGTGCGCAGCTTGCCACCATTGCACTGGGTGTGCTGATTTTTATTGACGACTATTTCAACTGCTTAACGGTTGGTTCCGTTATGCGTCCTGTAACGGATAAACATAATATTTCCCGCGCAAAGCTTGCCTATTTGATCGATGCCACGGCGGCGCCGGTTTGCATTATCGCACCCATTTCTTCCTGGGCGGCGGCGGTGGCCGGCTTTGCCAAAGGTTCCGGTGCGTCAAGCGGAATGTCGCTTTTTGTCAGCGCAATTCCCTTTAATTTTTATGCTATTCTGACCATTGTCATGATGCTGTTTTTGGCTTTTGCCAACTTTGATTACGGCCCCATGAAAAAGTATGAAGACAATGCCAAAAACGGCGATCTGTTCACCACCAAGGCTGAAGAAATGACCGAGCAGATGACCCAAAACGAGAAGGGAAAGGTCATTGATTTGGTTCTGCCAGTGCTGTTTTTGATCGTGGCCTGCGTGATCGGAATGATCTATTCGGGCGGCTTTTTTGCCGCGGGCGATGAGGGCTACCACAATTTCATTACCGCCTTCTCCAACAGTGACGCCTCGGTCGGCTTGGTATACGGTTCCGCCGTTGCCATTGTGTTTGCGGTGATCTATTTCCTTTGCCGGCGTGTGATTTCCTTCAAGGACTGCATGGAATCCCTTCCGGATGGCTTTAAGGCCATGGTGCCTGCTATTTTGATTTTGGTCTGTGCCTGGACGCTGAAAGCCATGACCGACAGTCTTGGCGCTAAGATTTATATTTCCAGCCTTGTCGAGGGCAGTGCGGCCTCGTTCCAAGCCTTCCTGCCCGCCATCATTTTTGTGATTGCGGTGGGACTTTCGTTCGCGACCGGCACTTCGTGGGGCACTTTCGGCATTTTGATCCCGATCGTATTGAGCGTTTTCGGCGCGCAGGACGGCAATATCACCATTGTGGCCATTTCGGCCTGCATGGCGGGTGCGGTCTGCGGTGACCATTGCTCCCCGATCTCCGATACCACCATTATGGCGTCGGCAGGTGCGCAGTGCAACCACATCAACCATGTATCCACCCAATTACCTTACGCGCTTACGGTGGCCGGTGTTTCCTTTGTGGCTTATATTATAGCCGGGTTTGTACCCAATTGGTTCATTGTCCTGCCGGTTGCGATTGTGTTGATGCTCGGTACGTTGTTCATCCTGAAGCTGGCAAAGAAAAAATCTTGATCTTTTGTTGAAAAAAACTTCCGGTTCGGCTATAATGGCTGTATCGGAAGTTTTTTTATGCTTTCGGGCGATAAAACCGATAGACTGGAGTAGAAGCATGAGAGACGATATTTGTACCATACCGGTCAGCGAGGTGTTCGAACAACCTGACGGATGCCCCATCTGCCGCATGCGCGACACGGTGGAGGAGCACATGATCGAGTATATTTTGGGCGATGCCATGATGGAACCGGACGTCCGGATCGAGACCAATAAAACCGGCTTTTGTGAGCATCATTATCATGAGATGATGGGACGGCGCGGGCGATTGCAGCTGGCGCTTATGCTGCAAACACATATGGAAGAGATCGAAAAAAATATCTTTGCCAAAAAGCTGTTCAATCCCAACGCCAAAAAAGAGGCCGAGGCCAAAAAAGTGACCGGGCACTGTTTTATTTGTGAAAAAATGGAATGGGGACTTTCCCGCATGATCGATACGATCTATCGCTGTTACGAAAACGATCGCGATTTCAGAGAAATGTTTCATGCTCAGCCCATGTTTTGTCTGCCGCATTATGAGCGCCTGCTGGCCGGCGCTTCTAAAAAGACCATGCATTCCTATGCCTCGGAGTTTACAAACGATCTGAATCGCATTACCGGCGAGTATTGCAAAAACCTGTATGCCGACCTTTCCCGCTACTGCACCATGTATGACTATCGTGCCAGAGAAAGCGGCGATTGGGGCTCCTGCCGCGATGCGGTGGAGCGTACGGTGGCTTTTTTGAACGGCCGCACCTATAAACCGGAGGGATAGTTCATTTTTGTTCGACATTTTTCGAATAAATTCGTTACATAAAATCCGATTTTTTCTAAAAGGTGGATAACTTTTCCTTTAAAAAGGGGAGTTAATCACCTTTTCCACCGAGTTATCCACTTTTTTATGTCAACTGCATAAGAAAATCATTTTTTGCTCAAACTATTGGTAAACACAAGAAAAGGAGCAAAATGATGGTAAAAGGTGTCAGCAAAACGGTGATTGTGGTGAACGATACAGGAAGCAGGTATTTTGAAAAGATTGTGTTTTACGTTACGCCGGAGTATGGCACGTTAAATGCCAAACAATTAAAAAAGGCGGCCAGCGATTTCTCCTTTCATTATAACGAACATTTCGAGCCGAAATCCCTGCGGGGGCGTATCAAGCGCAAAAAGCGCCTGAAATGGGCGGTGGTGATTGCCGGTTTACTGCTGGTTGCGGCTGTGGCCTTGGTGATTCTTTTGTAAAAAAAGTGTGAAGAATGCAGGAAAGGGGATACTCTTTCTTGCATTTCTTTTTTATTTGCATTATAATGGGATTATATTCTTCTCGAAAGCAGGTCAAAAGCCTATGAAAGAATGTTGGAAAATCGGTTTTAAATTATTCGGGAAGCTGATTTTGGTCAATTTAATGTGTTTCTTTCTTGTCTTGTCACTCAGTGTAATCTCCATGGGCTTGTTTACCCATAACATTGGTTATACGGCCTATGGTACAACCAGTGAATCCGATCAGCAGGTCGAGCTGTACACCCACTATTACGATGACGGCGACGACGAGAAGCTTACCGATTACGAAGCGCAGGGCTATACCGTTACCCAACGCTCCATACGCTCTCCATTATCCAATGGCGCGAACGCCGTGTTTTTGATTATCACGCAAGTTTTTACTTTTATGATTCTGGTTGCTTTTATTTACCCCAATATTTGGGAACTGGGCACTAAAGACAGCAATCTGGTTAAATTCAAGCACATGGCGGAGGACAAGGCAAAAGGTTTTAAAATCGGTTTGGTTACTGTTTTGCCGAATTATATCGTTTTGATCATACTGGCGGTGCTGAAACGTGGGATCGCGGCATTTCCCATGGTGTTATATAAATTTTGTCATTCGTCGTTTTACTCGTTTATCGAACTCATCATCGGCGGCAACAGCACTTTGGGTGATCTTGCGATCTGGCGCTTGTGTCTGCTCTTTTTGCTGCCGCTGATTGTGGTTGTACTGTGCGGTGCGGCATATTCGTTAGGCTATCATAACTTTTCGATCGGTGAAAAATTTGTTTATAAAAAACAGTAAAGGCAGGAACCCTTCATGGCAGGTTTTTTCGGATTATTCAATTATGAAAAGGAAGGTCCGGGTATTTCAAAAAACGCCCCCAAGAAAAAAACATTCATCGTGTTTTTTGAAACCTTTTTCCGCAATTTTTGGAAGTTTATTCCCACCAATTTGATTTATTCGCTTTTGTCATTACCCGTGTTGACAAACGGCTTGGCCGCTGTTGGCATAACCCATGTGACCCGCAATACCGCACGGGACAAGCACTCTTTTGGCCTCAGCGATTTTTTTGAGACCATTAAGAAAAACTGGAAACAGTCTTTAGCGGCAGGCATCATCAACAGTATCGTTTATGCCATATTACTGGCAGATCTGTTCTTTTTTTACAGCAACGCTGCCGGCTGGTTTTCCACTGTTGGGGTGGCAATGTGTTTATGCCTGTTGTTCATTTTCACCGTGATGGGCTATTATATTTGGACGCTGATGATCACCTTTCACTTTTCTATGAAACAAATCTATAAAAACAGCTTTCGTTTTGTGTTTATCAACATGAAATTAAACCTGCTTTGCTTTTTTGTGATCTTGTTGGTTTACGCGATCAACGCGGCGATTCTATTCCTTTTGGGCTCCTATTGGGTTTTTGTTTTGATGATCGAACTGATCCTTTACGCCCTGACTTTTCCGTGTTTCAAGTTTTTACTGATGCAATACTGCGTATTTCCCTCGGTGAAAAAATGTATTATCGATCCGTATTATCGTGACCACCCGTTTGAAGACATTGAAAAACGCCGCGACTTAGGGTTGGAAATCGAAGAACTTGACAAAAAAGACGAAGAAGAACCCGAAGAAGATGACGACGGGGAAGAACCCGAAAACGTATTTGAAGACTAAATCTTTTTTCTGCCGCATATATTGTTTTTGTAACAGCTTACAAAGATCATAGCGTGAAAAACCACGCTGACTGCAAATTTTGGACGGCGTTATGCCGGAGCGTGAAAAGAAGCTTCCGCAGAACTTGCCGACATCATCTCCTTCAGCCGTGACGGGAGATTGTATGACCGATTTGTGCAGGCGCATAGCGGCAGAATGGAGATTATGATGAATTGCAGGATTGCCGAATTAAGAAACAAACAGGTCGTTTGTATCAAAGACGGTGGCGTGTTGGGATATATTGTCGACGTGGAGCTCAACACCGACAGCGGCGCTTTAACGGCGCTGGTCATTCCGGGTCGTGCACGTTTTTTCGGTCTTTTCGGGCATGAGGAGGATCTTGTCATCCCCTGGCGTGATATTGAGGTGATCGGCCAGGAAACCGTGCTGGTTGCGACCGAGCCGCCTGTGGCGCAGGTTCGACCGCGCAAACGCTTTTTTGACTTTTGACTTTGCGTTTCCGCCATAGTTTGTGCGGGGAAAACGGTTTGCTTGTCACTTGGTTGCGAAAGCTCGCCTTGAATTTTCATGGCAGAACAGCGGTTTTGCCATGAAAATTTTCAGGTTAGCTGATAGGGGAAGAGACATTCCGTATCTGCTAAACGGACGATATTTTGCCTGATATGGACAAGCTTTTTTCGGCAGTTCCGTTGATCACCCTTCATGTTTGGTTGCTATTTGGGGCGGGTTTTGCCCGGCACCGTGCTTGGATTACCGGTGGTCTACAGCTTATAGGAGTTCTTATGAAAAGAATATTACTTTGCCTGTTATCATTGATACTGATCGGCAGCTGCGGGTGCGGGCAAACAACTTATTCAGAACTGAAAATCGTTTGTTTCAGTCTTGGAAAAGCCGATGCGTTTTTGATTATTTCGAACGTCGGTGCCGTATTGATCGATACCGGCTATAACGGCGACGCCGCCACAATTGCCGCTTGTATGGATGATAACGGCGTCGATGCGGTGGATACCCTGATCCTTTCGCATTTTGACAAGGATCATGTGGGCGGAGCGGCGGCATTGATCAATGCCGGTCGGGTAAAACGTGTCGTTCACAGCGACCGCCAAAAGGACAGCGATGAATACCGCGCCTTTGCCGTTGCGCAGGAATCCATTGAGGTAATCGTGCCCGACGAGCCCATGACCTTCAGCCTTGGCAACGCAAGATTCGCCGTTTATCCGCCCGAGGAAGGGGAGTACAACAGTGATGACAGCAACAACGCCTCGGTCGTGACTTTTCTGCAATACGGGAAATGCTCCTTTTTGTTTACAGGGGATGCAAAGAAGGACCGTATTAAAGAGCTGCAAACCATTTTCAAAAGCAAAATTGATTTTCTGAAAGTGCCCTATCACGGAAATTATATTAAGAATCTGGATGATTGGCTGGCGAAAATCAAGCCGGATCGGGCGGTTATCACTTCCTCCGAAAGCGAACCGTATGACAGCCGTACCGTTGAAGCCTTAGAGGCCGTGGGAACCACTGTTTATTACACGGTAAACGGCGCCATTACCGTAACTTGTGACGGCAAAAACATGACGTTTTCGCAATAACAAGAAAAGTGATGGCGTGAAAGAATACTCATTAAATATCTACCTGAAAGGAGATCCTATATGAATCAAGCATTACAAAATTTATTGACAAGAAGATCCTGCCGTGCTTACAAGGACGAGCAGATCAAAGCGGAGGAGTTGAACGCTGTTTTGGAAGCGGGAACCTATGCCCCCACGGGTATGGGCAAGCAATCGCCGATCATCGTAAGCATACAGACTCCTGAAATACGGAATAGGGTTGAAAAACTGAACGCTGCGGTCATGGGGAACCCGGACGGACATCCTTTTTACGGTGCGCCAACGCTGATCGTGGTGTTCGAAGACGCGTCAAGTCCGCTTGGTATCGCAGATGCAAACCTTGTGATCGGAAATTTGCTCAACGCCGCCAACGCGGTTGGCTTGGATTCCTGCTACATCTGGCGCGCAAAGGAAGTCTTTGCCGGTGAGGAAGGGAAGGCACTGAAAAAAGAGTGGAATATCCCCGACCATTACGAAGGCGCCGGCAATGTGATCCTTGGCTATGGCATGCCGGAAGGCAAACGCGAACCCGCGCCGAGAAAAGCCGATTATATTCGGCGTATTTAAGAACGGTAAATCTCAACAATATCAAAACGCGCTGCTCTTGAGATTGGAAAAAGCATCGCAGTGAGTAAATCAGACGGCAGTCGGAACGCAAGCAAAATCGCAATACCCGCCTGCCTTTTTTTATAGCATGATATGAAAGAGTGTTGCAAATGAGAAGTGTACAAGACGCCATAGCCCATTTATCAAAGTTGCAGCTTGAAAATGTGCGGATCGTTTCTGTTTCCTATGAGCATACCGGCGCTTTCGGGAATGCTTCCGATTTACCGCCATTTTACAGAGTAATCTTTGAGGTTTCGTTTGAGGAAGGAACGCTTAGCCGTACGGAACTTTGGCTTCCGGATAAGTGGAATGGTATTTTCGTCGGGTTGGGAAACGGAGGAATGGCAGGCACGATTTCACACGAAGAACTGGCCGGTTATTTGGTGAAGGATTATGCGGTTGCACAGACTGATATGGGAACATCACGCGGCCGGGATAGCGGGATCGGTCGTGCGGGAATATGGAAAGATTTCGGCTGGCGATCTACGCATATGATGACAACGGTCAGCAAAAAGCTCCTTATTTCGCATTATGGTCAATCGGCCCGGTATGCATACTTTATCGGCGATTCTACCGGCGGGCAACAGGCATTTTCCGAGGCACAGCGATTTCCGGAAGATTATGACGGCATCATTGCAGGTGTACCGGCGAATAATCGTGTGTTTTTACACACCTATTTTTTGTGGAATCACAATCATCTTCGAACGCCTGACGGACAAAATTGCTTTACAGATGATGAAATCAGAACAATTACCGTTGCCGCTGCCGCATTTTTTCAGGATCTGGGGGATGGGGAACCCGGGGACTCATTCGTCTCCTATCCGTACAGGGACGCAGATACCGTGAAAAAATTTATAGACTATCTGCACAGAAGATTTCCGGCGTTCAGTTTACAGCAGCTTCAGGCGTTATCCGCTGTGTACCAAGGGCCTGTCAATCCAAGAACCGGCAAGCAAATTTATAATGGTATGCCTATTGGTTCTGAAATTTATAGCTGCGGCATCCACGATTGTCAGCAGGAGGAAAGTCCGTATTTTTATCCGTTTATTTGGGCTTTCGGAGAGCATTACAATGGCTATGATTTTGATTTTGACAGGGATTTGGAAGAGCTCAGTAATATGCTGTCACCGGATCTCAATGCCAATGATGCGGATTTGACCGCTTTTAAGGCCTGCGGCGGAAAGTTGCTGGCCTTTTCGGGGAGCGCCGACCCATGCGTTCCCTATCCGGATGCACTGCGTTATGTAGAACGGGTTTTCGACAGCATGGGCGGATATGACGCGACTGCTTCTTTCTTTCGGTATTTTATCGTGCCGGGTAGAGATCACGGCAGCGGTGGATGGGGCGCTAACTGCCTTTGGGGCAGCACGACCGAACAAATCGATTTGTTGGATACGCTTCGTTTATGGCGGGAAAAGGGGGAAGCGCCGGATCATCTGCTTGCCGCAAGACTGGAGCAGGGAACAATTCGATTTGCAAGAAATATTTACCCCTACGGTTCGGTAGAAAATCCAAAAAAAGAGTCGCCGAAAACATGCGATTCGGATTATTTAAACCGATAAACAAAATATGAGAATCAATTATAAAGAAAAACCGCATGGTAAGCTTAAAAATGAAATCTAATCTAAAAATCGGGCAGTGCACAAGCACTACCCGATTTTGTCCATAGGGTACGAAAAAGATAAATCTGCGTTTTTGATAGATGGATTCGCACTTACGGATTCTTCGCGATCACAAAAATATGGGCAAAATCCGTTTCTCTTTTTTCAATTATTCTCAGACCTGAAGACAAGACACACGTTTCAATATTCTCGACCGTATCGGGATAAATCTGGATTTTTCTGCCACCGTATTCAAGAAATTGGTTTTGACTCTTATCAATGGACAACACGAAACGACCGCCACGCGTCATCAAATGGGAAATCTTATCAATTATCGCCTTTTTGTTTTTGATGTGCATAAACGTCAAAGAAGAATACACTACATCAAAACCTCTGTCAAACGAATAATCCTCTATATCGCCGCATATAAGAGAAACATTATCTAATTTCTGTAAATTATTTTTTGCTTTCTTGATTGTTTTGGGAGATATATCAATACCGTAAAATTCTTTACATTGCGGGGCAACCTTAAGGGCAAGCCGACCCGTTCCAACGCCTATCTCAAGAACGGACTTTGTATCATCAAGTGTCAAGGCGTCCAAAAACGTCTTGCCATCCCATTTGTCCATATATTCCGTAAGCGGTTGCGGATCGAAAACAGGGTCGTTGTTATCATCTGTTAAAGAGTCATAATGATTAATAATGTCACTTTTCATTTCCGTTACCTTTTGCTGTATTGATGGATGAGATGAGCATGCGACGGATGGCGCCGCATTGATTGTATATATCTTTAGCGGCCTCACGGCCAAGAATGCCAGACTTTACAAAAACCTCCAGCCAATATTCCGTTTCATAACACTCTTTTAATGCTATTTGCAGTTTGGAGATAAAGTCCGGCTTTCCGTGCGCGTAATTTGCTTCGTGAATATTTGCACCGACGCTTGTTGACGAACGTTCAAGTTGATTTACAAGCGAAGAATGACCCCTGATGGTCTCACAGAGTTTCAGCGTATTGACAGCAAAATCTACAGAAATGTCGCGGAGCTTTGAATCTGGCATATGATCACCTCTTCCATTTTGAGAATAGCACAAAAGATATTGCTTGTAAAGTGAAATATCTCGCTGACGCAAGATGTGAAATAACGTCTTCGCCGTTGTGAAATATTCGGCTTGTGCCGAATGTAAAATGAAATTTGCCCACTTTCGCGCAGCGAAAATTTCACATTTGCGGAGCAAATATTTCACTGCGAAGCAATTTCACTTGCCCAAAGGGCAAATTTCGTTGAAAAAGGACTTGCGTGAGCAAGTCCTTTTTCTGGCAGGGGCAGAAGGGATCGAACCCTCGGCACTCGGTTTTGGAGACCGATGCTCTACCAGCTGAGCTATACCCCTATATAGTGATGCTTATTGGTGGACCATCACGGACTCGAACCGCGGACCGACCGGTTATGAGCCGGTTGCTCTAACCAACTGAGCTAATGGTCCGAATAAGCATGAATTATTATATCATAAATTATGAATTTGTCAATAGATATTTTCGAAAAATAATGAATTTTCTGAAAAAAATTTGATAGGAAAGTTAAAGATATATGAAAGCAAAAAATGAACCGAAAATCTATATACTACAAGGTCAGCAGAGTTGATGTGATAAAAACTTAAAT